>NZ_JBHTSF010000007.1:0-116374 GCF_042795295.1 Streptomyces sp. NPDC056486 | reverse complement strand
GCCCCTGCCCGCGGGCAGGGGCAGTGCGCCGGTGAGGGATCTATAAGCTGCGCATGTGGCCAGTACAGAGGATTCAGCGTTCAGCGACACTGCGGCATCGGACGCGGCGCCGACAGATCTGCAGTCGTTCGCGGTGCAGTTGCGGCGCATGAACGGCGAGCTCAACCGTCTGATCCATGGTTTCGCCGCCGGCCACGACCTGCACGCGACGGACGTCCAGGCACTGGCCGCCATTCTGGACACGGATGATCCGCTCACTCCAGGACGACTCCGCGACCACCTGGGGTTGACCTCGGGCGCGGTCACGGCATGCCTGGACCGTCTTGAACGGGCCGGGCACATCCGCCGGACACGGGACAGCGAGGACCGCCGAGTGGTGCATCTGCACTACGCTCCGGGAGCCAAAACGGCGGCACGCACCTTCTTCCAGCCGCTGGCCGCAGCGACGGAGAGCGCTCGCGTGCGGTTCAGCGAAGACGAACTCGCCGTGGTGTTGCGCTTCCTGGCCGCGATGAACGAGGAACTCTCCGAGCTGCGGGGTCGTCAGCGCTAGGTCCCCGTCACGGCGGACGTACCCGGCGGGCACCCTTGGCATCCGAGATGATTCAATCATTGAGATTCTTAGTTGTTGAGGTATTGAGCCCGCAAGGAGATCCATGTCCAGAGGTACGCGCCTGGCACGCTGGCTCGTCCCCGTCGTTCTGCTCGTCGCCTGGCTCGGCATCGGCGGAACGCTCGGGCCGTACGCCGGAAAGCTCGGCGAGGTCGCCACGAACGATCAGGCCGCCTTCCTGCCGCAGAACGCCGAGTCCACGCAGGTCATCGACGCTCAGCGGAAGTTCCGACAGGAGGAGACCCTCCCCGCGATCGTCGTCTGGACCGCGGACGGCGACGCCGGCGGCACGCGGTCCGGCGGAATCGATCAGGCCCAGAAGGACAGTGCCACCCGGGCGCTGGCTTCACTGAGCAGCGTGCCGGGGGTTACGGGGCAGGCGTCCCCCGCGCTGCTGTCCAAGGACGGCCAAGCGCTGCAAGGTGTCGTCCAGCTGCGGCCCGACCTCGGCGAGGAGCTGGAAGGCACCCTGGAGCACGTCAGGAAGGCGGCGGAAAAGGTGCCCGGAGCCGACGCCCAGGTGGCCGGTCCCGCGGCCAGCCAGGCCGATCTTTCCGACGCCTTCGGGGGCATCGACGGCCTTCTGCTCGGGGTTGCCCTGATCACCGTCCTGGTGATCCTGCTGCTCGTCTACCGCAGTGTGCTGCTTCCGCTGGTCATCATCCTCGGGGCCGTCTTCGCCCTGGGGCTCGCCTGCGGGATCGTCTACGTGCTTGCCGACCACGACATCGTGCGGGTCGACGGCCAGGTCCAGGGCATCCTCTCCATCCTGGTCATCGGCGCCGCGACGGACTACGCCCTGCTGCTCACCGCGCGCTTCCGTGAGGAACTGGCCGTCAGCCGCGACAGGGTCGCCGCCATGCGGGCGGCGCTGCGCCGTTCGCTCGGTCCCATCGTCGCCAGTGGCGCCACGGTCGCACTGGGACTGCTCGCACTCCTGCTGAGCGATCTCACCAACAACCGTGCGCTCGGACCCGTCGGGGCCATCGGCATCGCCTGCGCCGTACTGAGCACGCTGACCTTCCTGCCCCCGGTCCTGATCCTCCTCGGGCGCGCGGCGTACTGGCCCGCCAAGCCCAGGTCGGCGACGGAGAAGTCCGCGGGGCAGGGCGTGTGGACCAAGATCGCCTCACTCGTCGACCGGGCGCCGCGCAAGGTCTGGGCCGGCACCCTGATCGGCCTGCTCATCTGCACCGCCTTCGCCCCGACGCTCCAGTCCAAGGGCGTGCCCCTGAACGAGATCTTCGTCAACGACGCTCCCTCCGTGGCCGCACAGAAGACGCTGGGCAAGCACTTTCCCGGCGGCTCGGGCAATCCGGCCGTGGTGATCGCGGATGCCGGCAGGCTCGAGCAGGTCACGGCTGCCGTCGAACGCACCGATGGGGTGTCATCGGCTTCGGCCGTGAGTGCCTCCGGCCGACCGGGCGCGGGAAAGCCGCTGATCGTCGACGGGCGCGTACGTATCGACGCCACTTTGGAGGACGCCGCCGACAGCGACGCGGCGAAGGACACCGTGTCGCGGCTGCGCGGCGCCGTCCACGAGGTGAACGGCGCCGACGGCCTTGTCGGCGGCTACACCGCGCAGCAGTACGACACGCAGCGGACCGCCGAGCACGACCGCAAGCTCATCGTTCCTGTGGTCCTCGCGATCATTCTCGTCATCCTGATCGGGCTGCTCAGGTCGCTGCTCATGCCGGTTCTGCTGGTCGCGACGGTCGCGCTCAACTTCGTGGCCACGCTGGGGGTTTCCGCCCTCGTCTTCCGGCACGTACTGGGATTCAGCGGGACGGACTCCTCCGTACCGCTCTACGGCTTCGTCTTCCTGGTGGCCCTCGGCGTGGACTACAACATCTTCCTGATGTCCCGGGTTCGCGAGGAATCACTGCGCCACGGGGCGCGCGAAGGGGTGCTGCGCGGTCTGACCGCGACCGGTGGCGTCATCACCTCGGCCGGGGTCGTGCTCGCGGCGACGTTCGCCGCGCTCGGCATCATCCCGCTGGCCTTCCTCGTCCAGATCGCCTTCATCGTCGCCTTCGGCGTCCTGCTGGACACCCTGGTCGTACGGTCGCTCCTGGTGCCGGCCCTCGTCCGCGACATCGGCCCGGCAGCGTGGTGGCCGGGGGCCCTCAGTCGTACGAGGCGCAGCTAGGCGCGGCGATCCGGGCCGGGTACGGGTCAGGTGCCCGCCGACACCGGCGATTCGGTCTTGTCGCCCACGGAGTCCTGCGTCGCGGACTTCGGTATGGGCTGGTCCTGGCGCAGCGCGGTCCACACCCGCTGCGACGCCTTGTCCAGCGGCAGGACCCGTCCCGAGTCCTGGGAGTCGTAGGTGACCGGCATCGTGACCATGTTGGTGCGGTCGGGGCTGATGCCCTTCAGCTCCTTGGCGAGACCGAGCAGCTTGTCCGCGGAGGCCAGGCCGGAGTCGGCGCTGATGGTCTTGGTCGCGGTGTCCGCCAGGTCGTAGGACTTGGCGGGGCTGCCCAGCGGATCGACGGTGTCGGCGCGGTGGATCAGTGCCTTGATGAACGCCTGCTGGAGCTGGATGCGGCCCAGGTCGCTCCCGTCACCCACGCCGTGCCGGGTGCGGACGAGCTCCAGTGCCTGCTTGCCCTTGAGCGTGTGCTTGCCTGAGCTCAGGGCGAGGCCGCTGTTGGGATCCTTGATGGCCTTGTGGGTGGTGATGTCCACGCCGCCGAGCTCGTCGATGAGCTTCTGGAATCCCTTGAAGTCGACTTCGAGGTAGTGGTCCATGCGGAGGTTCGACATCTTCTCGACCGTCTTCACGGTGCACGCCGGTCCGCCCACTTGGTAGGACGAGTTGAACATGGCCTGCTGCGCACCGGCCGCCTTGCCGCCCTGCGGCTTGGCGCACTGGGGCCGCTCGACCATCGTGTCGCGCGGAATGCTGACGACCGAAGCCTTCTTATGGGTCTTGTCGACGTGCAGGACCATCGCCGTGTCGGCGCGGGCTCCGCTGACACCACTGCCGTACTGGCCGTGGGTTCCCGCCCGGGAGTCGGACCCGAGCAGGAGGATGTTCATCGAGCCGTCCTTCTGCTGGCTGGGCCGGTCGTGCCCGAGGACGGCGTTCATGTCGGTGCCATGGATGTTGCCGTTGAGGTGCTGCCAGGCGTAGGCGGCACCGCCTCCGCCGATCAGGACCGCTCCCAGGGCGCCCCATGCGACGTATCGCAGGGTCTTCCTCCGCGGCTTGCGCCGGGAGCCTCGTACCCGCGCGGGCCCGTAGTCGGGCACTGCGGATCCTGCGGCCATGTGCGCCTGCTGCTCGTTACCGCTCTCGTGCGGCATGCGCTGCCCCTCTTCGTTGACCGGTGGCTCAGTTGGTGCGTCTACCGGTGGCTCAGTAGGCGGAGTCGACGTTGTCGATCGAGCCGTACTTGTCGGCGGCGTAGTTCGCGGCCGCGGTGATGTTGGCGACCGGGTCGGTCAGGTTCTGGGGGGTGCCCGCGACGTGGTAGGCGTCGAAGGTCGGCTGGATGACCTGGAGCAGTCCCTTGGACGGGGTGCCGGCCTGTGCGTTGACGTCCCAGCCGTTCTGGGCGTTCGGGTCACCGGCGGACTCGCGCATGATGTTGCGGTGCAGACCCTCGTAGGAGCCGGGGATGCCCTTGGACTTCATGATGTCCAGGGACTCCTTGATCCAGCCGTCGAGGTTGTCGGCGTGGGGCTTCTTGGCCGCGGCGGCGGTCTGGGCGGACTTCGTGCTCGCCGCGGTCGGCTCGGCGGCCTGGGCGGGCGAGGGGACCAGCGTGAGGGCTGCGGCCGCGGCACCGGCGGTGGCGATGCCGACGACGGACATCTTCCGCAGTCGGGCGGTGCGGGTGGTGCGGTCGGTGCTGGTCTGCGTCTGGTTCGTGGCCATGCGGGGGAACTCTCCAATGCGAAGTGCGTGTGGGGGGCTCGGTCGAATCGAGCTGATTCGCTCGGTTCGATCCCGATTCCCCGCCGGAACTTCAGCAAGGGTTAGCGGTGGCCGGAGCGGGACGCAATGATGTGACGTACTACCGGGGTACGCAGGAGCCCCTGGTCAGACGCCTCACAGGAGACTCACGGCCCTTCGCGGGAGCCCTGAGGTGTCTACTACCGTCCTTAGCATGTGACGTGGCTCCTATGGGTGGGCTCACAGCCACAGCGGTATTTGGCGGGTCCTCGGAGCTTGGAAACGGGCTCTGGGGGTAGACGTCCCCGCTCGACGCCGCTTTCCGGGTGCCGTCCGCCTGGATTCACCGCAAACATGCAGGTCAGGTCACCGTCGGCGCCCTCACTGGTTCCGCGCGCGTACGGCGTCAGAGCTGACTGCCGCCCTGACGGTTCGCGGAGAAGCGGGACGGGGGCATGCCGAAAGCGCGGGTGAAGGCGGCGGTGAACGCCGCGGGAGAGGCGTAGCCGATGCGGCCGCCGACTTCGCTGACCGACGCGGTGCGCAGCAGCGGGACGGCCGCGAGCAGGCGGGCGCGCCCCCGCCAGACGGCGGGGCTCTCACCGGTCTCGGAGCGGAAGCGCCGCGTGAAGGCCCGTTCGCTCATGGCCGTCCTGGCGGCCCATACGGCGTTGGTGGCGTCGGCGTCCGGGGCGGCCAGGTACTCGCGGCAGAGGCGCGCGAGGTCGGCGGAGGCGGGGATCCCGACGTGGAACGGGAGCGGGGCCAGCTCGGCGATCTCGTACAGGAGGAGTGTGGCGATGCTTCCCTCGCGCCCGGAGAGGCTGTAGTCGGCCTCGAACTCCGCAGCGGCCATGAGCAGCTCGCGCAGCAGCGGCGGAACGTCCACGACCTTGCAGGTGGCGGGCCACCAGGGGACGGCGTGCGGCTCGATGTACAGGCTGCGGGTGCTGACCTCCAGCATGCGGACCCGGTGCCGCGTGGCGGGCGGGATCAGCACGGCCCGCTCGGGCGGGACCGTCCAGGTCCCTTCGGCGGTGTCGACGACCATGACGCCGGTTGCACCGTGGAGGAACTGCGCGCGCCGGTGTTCGTGCCAGTCCAGGACGTGCCCGGGCGGGTAGTCGGTGCCGATCGGCAGGACGGCCCGCTCGACGTGGTCGACATCGGCCAGCGGGACGTTCTTCACCCGCCCACCCTATGGGCTCCCACTGGCCGACACGCGAAAGATCTGTGCCGACCATCGCATGCGAGAGGATCATCGCGGCTGGTGGGGTGGGGGTCATGGACTTCGTGATGTTGGTCGGTGTCGGGCTCCTCACCGGGGTGACGACCGTGTTGTTCGGCTTCGGTGGCGGGTTCGTCGCGGTACCGGTCGTGGTCTGGGCGGATGCCGCGCTCGGCGCGGACGCGATGCGGGTGGCGACGGCCACCTCGGCCCTCGTCATGGTGGTGAACGCGGGGTTCGCGACGGTCGTCACACCGCGGCGGGTGCTCCTCTCGCTCCGCGGCAGCGGCAGGCTGCTTCTCCTGTTGGCGGCCGGCGCCTCGGTCGGCGCGCTCGCCACGCGCCTGGCGTCGGCCGGTCTCGCCCACTGGGCCTTCATCGCGTACGTCGCGTTCACCATCGCCGACTTGCTTCTGCGCCCCGGTTTCCTGCGCCCGCGCACCCGGACCTGGAACCGGACCCGGACCCGAACCCGGATCGAGACTCCATCCGATGGTCCGCGTCCGCTGCCGCCCTTCCTTGGCGCACCGATCGGTGCGGTGGCCGCCTTCCTCGGCGTGGGCGGCAGCGTCATGACCGTTCCCGCGATGCGGCGGGCCGGGCACACGATGCAGGTGGCGACCGCGCTGGCCAACCCCCTCACCCTCGCGATAGCGCTCCCCGCCACCGCGATGTCCCTGGGGGTGGCTGCGGTGCCCGCCGCCGCGGACGCACAGGTGCATCTGGTGGGTCTCATCGACCTTCGCGCCGCGTCGGCGCTGCTCCTGGGTGCTCTGCCGGTCATCGCGGCACTGCGGCGGCGCCCGCCGCGCATCCCCGACCGCACCCATGCCTGGGCCTACGTCGGACTGCTCGGCGTCGTGACGGTCGCGATGCTGCTCCTGGCCTGACGGGGCGCTTCAGGCGTGCGACCGAGGCCCCGCACCGGCAGCGTCCGCCGACACAGGGTCTCGACAGCTGCCCGAACCCACCCCCGAACCACCCCGTGACCGGGGCCGGAGATCGCCGGGGCACCTCGTCTAGCGAGTGGTACCGAGCCAGTCCTCATAGTGGGTGGAGGCCAGGCGTGCGTCAGGTCCTGCGAGAAGAACATCGCCTTCGACGGCGCCGAACATGCCCGACTTCTCGTCGGTGACGACGGTGCGGGGGTCCTTACGGGCCGCCAGCGTGAGGCGGCCGAGCTCGTCGAGCCGGAAGACGTCGGGTCCGGCGACGTCGAGCGTGCCGTTGAGCGGCGCGGCGGTGGCGACGTCGGCGAGGGCCTGGACCACCTCGGCCGTCGCGATGGGCTGGATGCGCGTGGCGGGAAGGCGGACGCTCTGCTCGTCGGCTTCCCAGGACATGACCGCGTCCATGAACTCGAAGAACTGGGTGGCGCGCACGATCGAGTACGGGGTGGGCCCCTGCCGCAGCAGATCCTCCTGGAGGGTCTTCGCTCGGTAGTAGTCGAGCTGCGGCACCTGGTCGACTCCGACGATGGAGAGGATGACCTGATGGCGGACGCCCGCGCGCTCCCCCGCGGCGAGCAGCTGCCCCATGGTGGTGCGGAAGAAGTCCGGCGATGCTTCGTCGAACGTGGGCGAGTTCGACACGTTGACGACCGTGTCCGCGCCCTTGAGCGCCTGGTCGAGGCCCGCGCCGGTGAGCAGGTCGACTCCGGTGGACAGGGATGAGGCGACTACCTCGTGGCCTGCCTCGCGAAGCCGTGAGACGAGTTGGGAACCGATCAATCCCGTACCGCCGATGACCGTGATGTTCATGATCGTGCCCTTCTGTGAACCGAGTGCCACTCTCGTCGCAAACTCGGATATCCGTTGTCCGAGACAATACTCGGATAACCTGTGTCCGAGTCAACTGGGAGGGTGCATGAAAATATCCGGCGGCGTGGAGTGGGCACTGCACTGCTGTGTGGTGCTGACCGCTGCAACCGAGCCGGTCCCGGCTGCCCGCCTTGCGCAGCTGCACGACGTGTCACCCAGTTACCTGGCCAAACAGATGCAGGCCCTGTCCCGGGCCGACCTGGTGAAGTCCGTCCAGGGCAAGACGGGCGGATACGTACTGACCAGGGCGGCCGCCGACATCGCGGTCCTGGACGTGGTGCAGGCCGTCGACGGGGCGAGCTCGGCGTTCGTGTGCACCGAGATCCGCCAGCGGGGGCCGTTCGGGACGCCCCCTGAGGACTGCACCAAGCAGTGCCCCATCGCCCGCGCGATGGCCGCGGCCGATGCCGCCTGGCGGGCGTCGCTGCAGGCCGTCTCCATCGCCGATCTGGTCGGCACGGTGGAGCAGGACAGCGGGCCCGATGCTCTGCCGACCATCGGTACGTGGCTCAACGCGGTGAACGGCTCCGCCGGTTGAGGGACGCGGTGTGTTGATCCGGCGGATGTGGACTCCAGCTGCCCCCGAGTTACCTTGAGTTGCCCCGAGTTGCCTCCGGTAAATCGACTTTCCGTCGGCGACAGTGGGTAGGGTGATCGAATGACAAATCGGGGGCGCACACTCAAGATCACAGCGGCACTGGTGCTATCGGCGCTCGCCCTGACCGGCTTCACGACGGGGCGGGGTCACGGCGGTGGCAGTCGCCACAGCAGCGGAAGTGGCGGCGGAGGCGGCTGCAGCAGTTCGAAGCAGGATCACGACAGTTCATCGTCGAGCAGCTCCGGGTCATCCGGATCGACGACATCCGGTTCGGGCTACGACGACGATGAAGATTCGTACGGCAGCAGCGGCGACACCAGCAGCAGTACCAGCGGCGGCAGCTCCTACAACCGGCGGCCGACCCACCGTTCCACCTCCTCCAGCTCCCCCGGCGGTGAGCAAATGGAGGACGCGAAGGCCACGTTGGTGACTTGCGCGAGCAAGACGGCCCCGTACGCGACGGTCAAGGTCACGAACGGCAATGAGAAGAAGGGCCGCTTCTGGGTCTCGGTCACTTTCCTGGACGAGGACGGCCTCACCATCATCGAGGAGAGCGAGAAGGTCAAGGTGCCCGGGAAGGGCAAGACGACCGCCCGCGTGGAACTCAGTGGCGAGGGCCTGGCCGCTTCCGTCGATCACTGCGAAGTCGACCCGCAGGCCATTTCCGTGTCCGGCTGAGTCTGCCCGCCGACCAGCATGGGCCCGTCCGAGAACCCCGGCCTCCGGGTGTTCCTGGAATCGCTACGCCCCGGGGAGATCCTCAGCGGCAGGGTCGCGGCGATGGAGCGGTTCGGGGTCTTCGTCGCATTGGACGACGGCCCCGGCCACCCCGTCTTCCCGGGCGTCGGGTTCATCACGATTCCCGAGCTGTCCTGGCGGCGGATCGAAGCGGCCTCGGACGTGACGGCCGTGGGACAGCACGTCTCCTGTGAGTTTCTCGGGTTCGACACGTGGAACCTTGAGGCCAGGCTGTCCTTGCGGGCGATGCAGCCGGACCCGTTCCAGGAATTCGCCGACCGCACCGCGGTCGGCCGGCGTCTGCACGGACCGGTCACCAAGCTGGTCCCGTTCGGCGTCTTCGTGCGGGTCGCCGACGGCGTCGAAGGCCTTGTCCATCTTCGAGAACTCGCGTGGACGCCCGTGGAAAGCCCCGAGGACGTCGTCAAGGTCGGCGACGAGATCTCCGTCGTCGCCATCGAAATCGACCGGGAGCGACGAAGGGTGTCCCTGTCTCGACGACAGGCCTGAGGTGGGGGCCTGGAGTGCGGGATGCGCTGGGTGGCAGGGGGTCCCGTTTCAGTCCGGCGGTTCCAGCAGTTCCAGCAGGCGGTCGGCTTGCCGATCCGCGGTGCCTGGCGGGTTCCTGGGGTGGTCCGGATCATCGAAAGAGAGCAGGAACAACCAGACGAGGGCGAGGAGCCGTCGGCACTCCGTGAGCCGGGAAGCTTCGGCGGGAGTCAGGTCGAAGTGCCCCAGGAACGCCGGGACATCAAGAGGGTGGTCCACCCAGCTCGACACATGTTCGGTGATCTCCGCCAGCTCGAAGGCGCGATCGCTGCGGCCGGAGTCCTCGAAATCGACGACCCGAACTTTCGAGCCGTCCCAAAGGTAGTTGGCGAGGTTGCCGTCTCCAGGGCCGAAGACTGTGGGCACCGATGGCTCACGCAAAGGGTCGAGGCCCGACTCGGCGAGCCACACCAGCCCCGCGGCCGTGGCCCGGGACACAGAGCTGTCGGCGCGAGTATTGGTGCGCGCGGACCAGGCGTTGATGTGGGCGATGAGTTCGCCTTGATGTCCAGGTCTGAGGGGGACTTCGTCAAGCGCTGACGGCGGCACTGCGCCGTGCAGCGCGGTGACGGCTTCCGCCAGAGCCTTGGTCTGCCGCGCGTCGATGGCGTGCCCGCGCAGAGGTCTGCCGATCAGCCGGGACATCACCACGGTGGGCACTGCGGCTGCGGGATCGGCGGACCGGGGCCGTGGTGCGAGCCCGGGGGCGTATGTGTCGAGCAGCCTCAGGGCACGCCACTCGCGCTCGCACCGCTCGCGATCCGCGTCCCGGAAGCGCTTGGTCACGCTGTCGGGACCCATCTCGATCGAGTGGGTGCCCCATCGCTCAGAACTCATGGGAGGCGATCCTGCCAGGTGCAGGGCGGGCGGGTCCGGCCGAGATGAGGCTTCGCGATGGACTCGATGCTGTTGTCCGGGTTGGGGTTCATTGGGGTTCATGTCGGGGCGGGCGCGGTGAAGACGTAGAAGATCAGACGCCCGCCGGGAGAGATGGCGCTGGACACTCTGCGCCAGGCTCGACCTGCCCGATCCGGAGGACCTGCGCCCGCGCCTGGCCCAGGACCTCGTCGTCGCCGCGTTCCACTCCGCCATGGAGCGGTGGGCGAAGCAGCCGGGACCGAAAACCCTTCCCGGTTTGCGCTCCCGGCTGCAGGACACGCTCGCTGCGGCATCACAGGCCACTACCTACACCGGAGCCCCCGTCCTCGATGACGGGCAGGAGTGAGCAACGGCCGCCCTCTCGTGGCAAGGCCGTGACCGAGCACGCATAGGCGCGACCTATACGGGGGATCGGTTTTTGGTCGTGGACCTTCTCCTCTGTGACCGGCTTCACTGACCCGGTAGTTGGTGCGGCGACCGGTCGGGACCCGGTGTCGCACGGGGCCCGGCAGTCGGCTCTCGGCATGCGACGGCACTCCTGCCGCAAGGGGTGCCGCCTCTGTGTGGAGCGCGCCGGCGGGCCCCTGCCCGTGCCTGGATGGAGGTTGCAATGACGCATGCCCCGAACCGTGCCGCGAGCGGCGCCGCAGGAAGCGCCGTGGTGAAGAGCAAGCCGTGGTACCGGCAGTTGTACGTACAGGTGCTCGCGGCGATCGTCATCGGGATCGTGCTCGGCTGGCGGTGGCCGGATCTCGCCACGTCGATGGAGCCGATCGGCACCACGTTCATCACCGCGATGAAGATGCTGATCGGGCCGATCGTGTTCCTGACGGTCATCGGCGGCATCTCCGGGGTCTCCGACCTGAAGAAGGTGGGCCGGACAGGGTTGAAAGCCCTGACCTACTTCCAGGTCGGCACGATCATCGCCATGGTGACCGGCCTGGTCGCGATCAACGTCTTCCGGCTCGGTGAGGGCGTACACGCCGACCCTTCCGCCCTTGAGGTCTCCGGGGACGCCGGACAGTACATCAAGGCAGGTGAGCACCAGCACTGGTGGGAGTTCCTGACGGGCATCGTGCCGGACAGCTTCTTCGGCCCGTTCGTCGAGGGTGACATCCTCCAGGTCATCTTCCTCGCGGTGATCTTCGGGATCGCGCTGAAGTCGGTGGGCGCGGTGGGCGAGCCGGTCATCGCCGGGGTCAACCGGCTGACACAGGTGGTGTTCAAGGTCCTTGCGTTCGTGATGAAGGCGGCACCGCTCGGCGCGTTCGGCGCGATGTCGTACGCCATCGGGAAGTTCGGTCTCTCCACGCTGACCAGCCTCGGCTCGCTGATCCTGCTCTTCTACGTCACCTCGATCCTGTTCGTCGTGGTGGTGCTCGGTGGGGTGCTCGCGGCGTATGTGCGACTGAACATCTTCCAGCTCTTCCGCTACTTCAAGGAGGAGTTCTTCCTGGTCCTCGGCACCTCCACGGCGGAGCCCGCCCTGCCGGGTCTGATGCGCAAGCTCCAGTTCATGGGCGCCGAGCGGTCCACCGTGGGTCTGGTCGTCCCCACCGGCTACAGCTTCAATCTCGACGGGGCCGCTATCTATCTCTCGCTGGCCACGCTCTACATCGCCCAGGCCACCGACACCGCATTGTCCCTCGGGGCACAACTCGGCCTGCTTGCCGTGATGTTGCTGACGTCGAAGGGTGCGGCCGGGGTCGCGGGAGGCGGCTTCATCGCCCTGACCGCGACGTTGTCGACCGTCGGCCATGTGCCCGCGGCCGGGATCATGCTGATCTTCGGCATCGACAAGTTCATGTCGGAGTGCCGAGCCCTGGTCAACTTCTACGGCAACGCGGTCGCCACGCTCGTCATCGCCCGCTGGGAAGGGGGACTCGATCTGGAGCGGGCCCGGCTGGTCCTCGCCGGACAGATCAGGGAGGACACCTTGCCGCTCGGTGAGACCGCCTCCGTACCACGACAGGACACCGGCGGGGCGGAGCCGGCCCCACGACCGGCCGAAGGTGACGGGGCGGTGCCCGTCCACCGATAGGGTCCGCCTATTGCCACAGGTCGTGGCGGCGGGTGGGAGGCACAGTGGACGCGCGGCAACTCGAATACTTCCTCGCCATCGTGGAGCACGGCGGTTTCAGCAAGGCGGCCGCCGCGCTCCACGTGGCGCAGCCGTCGTTGTCGCAGGCGATGGCCAACCTGGAGGCGGACCTAGGTGTCTCGCTGTTCCACCGCATGGGCCGCGGAGTGGTCCTCAGCGAAGCCGGCGCCGAACTTCTCGAACCAAGCCGCCGCGTCCTGCGCGACCTGACCGCCGTACGCGACAAGGCGGAGTCCCTGTCCGGCCTGCACGGCGGCACCGTCGAGATCGCCGCCATGCCCTCGCCCGGCATCGAGCCGCTGACCACGCTGACCCACCGCTTCACCGAACTGCACCCCTCCGTCACGATCAGCAGCCGTGCCGCCTTCACCCCCGAGGATGTCGTCGGTCTCGTCCGCAGCGGCGCCTGCGAGCTCGGCCTGCTCGGCGCCGCCAAGCCGGTGGCGCTGTCGGGCGTCGACGTACTGCCCCTGGAGGAGCAGCCGTTCGTCGTGGTGGCCGGTCCCGACGGGGATGTACCGGACGGGGCCACCCTGCGCCCCGAGGACCTCGGCGGGCGGAAGCTGATCGCCGCCCGGGGCGGCAGCCTGATGCGCTCCATCGTCGACGACATCACCGCGCAGACGGACGGTACCGACATCGTCGCGGTCGTCGACCACCGCACCTCCGTCCTGCCCCTGGTCCTGACCGGGGTGGGCATCGCGGTCCTGCCCGCCTCCTGGACGCGGCTCGCCCGCCGCTGCGGCGCGTCCGTCGCCGCCATCGAGCCGACCGCGCACCTGCACGTCGCGATGATCAGCCTGCCCGCCCATCTCACCCCGGGCGCCCGCGCCTTCCTGGAGCTGACCCGCGCCTACGCCCGGCGCAAGCAGGCCCCGAAGCCCTAGCCTCCGCGCACGCGACCAGCCACCGGCCACCGGCCACCGGCCACCGGCCACCGGCGAACTGATCGGCGGGGCCTATGGGTTGTATCGGATGCTTGTCTTGGACGGAGCACGGCCCCACTGGGTTCACTCGGGGACATCGATCGAAGACGTCGATCCACTCGCCGGTCCCCTGCTCCGTCCGAGCCGGGGACCCGCATGACCGGAGGCTCCCGTGACCGCACCCCGCACCTTCCGCATCGCCGCCATCCCCGCCGACGGTGTCGGCTCCGAGGTCGTCGCCGCGGGCCGCGCCGTCCTGGACGCCCTGGCGGCCGACTCGCAGGGCGCCTTCGCCTTCGAGTGGCAAGAATTCCCCTGGGGCTGCGGCTACTACGAGCGCACCGGAAAGATGATGGACGACGACGGTCTCGAACAGCTCAAGGAGTTCGACGCGATCTACTTCGGTGCCGTCGGCTGGCCCACCGTCCCCGACCACATCAGCCTGTGGGGGCTGCGCCTGAAGATCTGCCAGAGTTTCGACCAGTGGGCCAACGTCCGCCCCGTGCACTTCCTGCCCGGCATCACCAGCCCGCTGCGCAAGGCGGACGACACCGACCTGGACTGGGTCGTCGTCCGTGAGAACAGCGAGGGTGAGTACGCGGGCCTGGGCGGCCGCAATCTCTCCGGCCGCGGACCCGGCGGTGAAGTCGCTCTCCAGTCGGCCCTGTTCACCGAGGTGGGTTGCGAGCGCATCATGCGCTACGCCTTCGACCTGGCCCGCACTCGCACGCACCGCAAGGTCTCGTCCGTCACCAAGAGCAACGCCCAGCAGTACGGCATGGTGCTGTGGGACGACGTCTTCAAGCGGGTCGCCGTCGACTACCCCGACGTGGAGACCGAGAGCGTCCTCGTCGACGCCATGGCCGCGAAGTTCGTGCTTCGCCCCGAAGATCTCTCCGTGGTCGTCGCCTCCAACCTCAACGCCGACATCCTCTCCGACCTCGGCAGCGCCCTGGCCGGCAGTCTGGGCCTTGCGGCCAGCGCCAATCTCAACCCGGAGCGCCGCTTCCCCAGCATGTTCGAGCCCGTGCACGGCTCCGCCCCCGACATCGCAGGACAGGGGCTTGCCAACCCGATCGGCGCGGTCGGCAGCGCCGCGCTGATGCTGGAGCACTTCGGTCTGACGGACCAGGCAGCCCGCCTGCACAAGGCGATAGAAGCCACCACCGCGGCCGGCGTACTCACCCGTGACATCGCGGGCACCGCATCCACCGAGGATGTCACCAAGGCCCTGATCGACGCACTCGGCGCCTGAGCTCCTCCCCGCGCCGCCACGGCGTACCCCGGACGTCCGGTCCGTTCCCATGTCGCGCCGACGGACCGGACCAGGCGGCCGCCCTCCGACGAGCGGCCGTACCGTGCCGGGTCCACCAGCCATCAGCGCTGTGGGCCCGGCACGTCGTCGGTCAGTCGCTGTGCCACGGCGAACACCCCGTCGTGGTGCACCAACGCGGCGGCATCCCGGCGAACGGATCCCGATTCGACCTCGCCGACGACGAGGAGGTGGTCACCGACCCGCTGGCGCAGCGTCACCCTGGCCGTCAGCCAGGCAGGAACCTCGTCGAGTACGGGAAGGCCTTCGTCGTACGCGGTCCATGCCACGCCCTGGAAGCGGTCGACGCCACTGCGCGCGAACTGCCCCGCCAGCGCGGCGTTGTGCGTGCCGAGCACATGAACGGCGAACCGGTCGGCGTCGCTCACCGCCTGCGCGGTGGACGCGTTGAGCCCCAAGTAGAAGGAGACCAGCGGCGGGCGAAGGGATACGGAGGTGAAGGAGGTGGCGGTGAAGCCCGCGGGGCCGGGGACGGTGATCACCGTGACTCCCGCGGCGTGGCGCCGCAGCGTGCGGCGGAGCATCTCGTCGGCAGCGGGCGTCGCGGACGTCTCCGCCGGGTGGTCGGTGGAGGTGGTCATGGCGGTTCCCTCTCAACTGATGGGGTGCCCCGGGCCCCGCTGCCTCGGCAGCGGGGCAGTAGCTCGGCAGCGGGGCGGTGGCTCGCGGTAGGTGGGTCGTACGGGCCCGGCGCGGGCCGCGTCAGGCCTTGGGCTCCCGATCCAGCGTCAGGATCGGGCGCAGATCCGCATCCGTGCGCAGCCGCTCGAGCCACAGGATGATGTGGGCGGCGGTCGTGCGGTGCGAGGCGTCGTTGAGGACGTCGTGCAGGCCCTCGTGCAGGACACCGAAGGCGGCCCGCGGCAGGCGTTCGGCGAGGGCGCGGGCCCGGTCGAGCGGTGTCAGTGGGTCGGCCGCACCGTGCAGGATCAGAGCGGGCAGGTCGGGGCGGGCGTCGGGCAGGAGGTGTTCCGGCACGGGTGCGGAGAGCTGCCCGCGCTCGAAGTCCGCGTCATCGGTCAGCTTTTGACGGTGCGTCGGGCAGGCGGTGCGCGCGCCGAGTTCGGTGTCCCAGTCGGCGGGGCCGGAAGGCGTGGGCGACGTGGTGGCGGTGCCGGCCGCGATGATTCCCGCCAGTGGCAGTCGCGGATCGGCCCCGGCTGCGAGGTGAAGCGCCTGCAGTGCGCCCGTGTCGCTGCCCACAAGGACGACGGGCGTGGTCGCGTCGGGCCCCACGGCTGTCACCGCGGCTGCCAGTACATCCTCCAGGGCGTCGCCGACGGTGGTGTCCAGGGCATGTACGACGTACCCGTCGACGGCCAGGCGACGGCCCAACCGCTCGTAGACGAGGCCGTGTTCGCCTCGTCCGGGCAGGACGACGAGCGTGCCGCGCGGTGCGATTCCGTTGGGCGGCTGCCAGGTGTGGGCGGAGGTGGTGCGCGCGGCGGCAGTGGTGGCGAGGTCGGTCATCGGGTGCTTCCTGCGGGGGTGAGGGGCGTGGCCGTGGCCGCGCGGTGGGCGAGTTCCTGGCGGACGAGGGGCAGCAGATGGCGGCCGTAGTCGATCGCGTCGTCGAGCGGGTCGAAGCCGCGGATGAGGATCGTCGTCACGCCGATGTCGATGTAGTCGAGGAGAGCCTGGGCGACCGTCTCCGGAGTGCCGACGAGGGCGGTGGTGTTGCCGCCCGCGCCGGTCGCCGTGGCGGTGGGGGTCCACAGGGCGCGGTCGTGGAGATCCTGCTTGGCGGCGGCCGCGAGGAGCCGCTGGGACCCGGCGTTCTGGGGTGAGGTGCTGCCCGTGTGATGGCGGGCCTGGTCGAAGAAGGGACGTCCGGCGCCGGACTTGATGGTGTCGAGGATGCGATGGGCGCGGTCCCAGGCGAGTTCCTCGGTCGGCGCGAGGATCGGGCGGAAGGAGACGCTGATGCCGGGCGGTTCGGCACGGCCCGCGGCCTGCGCGGCGCCGCGCACGGAGGCGATCTGCGCGGCGGTCTCGGCCAGCGGCTCTCCCCACAGTGCGAAGGTGTCGGCGTGTTTGCCGCCCACGCGGTAGGCCGCTTCGGAGGAGCCGCCGAAGTACAGCGGAATGCCTTCGGGGCGGTAGGGCAGCACCCCGGGGGCGTAGTCCTCGAAGCGGTAGTGGCGGCCCTCGTGGCTGAAGGAATCGGTGGCGGACCAGGAGCGGCGCAGGATGCCCAGGTACTCGTCGGTGCGGTCGTAGCGCTCATCCTTGTCCAAGTAGTCGCCGTCGCGGCGCTGTTCGGCGTCGTTGCCGCCGGTGATGGTGTGGACGGCGACGCGGCCCTGGGTGAAGTGGTCGAGGGTGGCGAAGCTGCGGGCGGCCAGGGTCGGGGCGATGAAGCCGGGCCGGTGGGCGATGAGCAGGCCGAGCCGGTCGGTGCGGGCCGCGACGTGGGCGGCGACCTGGAGTCCGTCGGGCCGCGATGAGCTGTAGCCGATGAGTACGCGGTCGAATCCGGCGTCCTCATGGGCGCGGGCGAAGCGGGTGGTGTAGGCGGCGTCGATCAACGGGCCCTCGGCGGGCCGCGTTTCGGAGGCGTGCTGGGTACCGATCATGCCGATGAACTCGACGGACGACGGGCTGGTCATGGTCACTTGCCTTTCGGTGCGGTGTGGCGGTCGAGCGCGGTGTGGCGGTCGAGTGCGGCGCGTCCTGCGGCGGTGAGGACGGAGTCGTCCTGCGGGGTGTGGACGCGGCTGCAGAGCACGTCGCGGTAGTGGCGTTGGAGCGGGTTGGCGCGGGTCAGCCCGTGGTTTCCGGTCAGCGCGATGGCCTGTTCGACGGCGTTGATGGCGGCGCGGGTGCCGAGCACCTTCGCCATGGCCGCCTGCTCGACGGCGTTCTCGTCGCCCGCGTCGACGCGGGCCGCGAGGGTGTCGACCAGCGTGGTGGCCCCGGAGAGCGCGGTGTCGATCTCGCCGACGGCCGTCTGGAAGCGGGACAGCGTGGCCAGGGGCGCACCCAGTGCGGTGGGCACGCGTTCGTGGAGGAAGCCGATGAGCCAGTCCCGGGCGGCCTCGGCGACACCGAGGTAGAGCGCGGTGAGACCGAGCGCGTTCCAGGCGCCGGTGGTGAGGTCCGGGCGGGCGCCCGGGATCGCGCCGGGTTCGGCCAGGCCGATGACGTCGTGCGCCTCGACGCGCACCGCGTCGAACAGGACGTCGTCGCTGCGGCTCGCGCGCAGTCCGACGTGGTCCCAGGTGGGCTCGATGCTCAGGCCGGGGCTCGGAGCGCGGACGATGAACGAGCCGACGCGTACGGGGTCCTCGTCGGTGCGGGCGAAGACGAGCATCCGGCTCAGTCCGACCGCGCCCGTCGAGTAGATCTTGCGCCCCGTGAGCACCCACTGGTCGCCGTCGCGCCGGGCGGTCGTGGCGGGCAGCCCGCCGCGTACGGGGCTGCCGAGCTCGGGTTCGACGCGCAGGGCGTTGACGAGGGCGGGGCGTGTGGCGCTGTCGGCGAGAAGGTCCGCGTACGCCGCGGCCGGCCAGGCAGAGGTACGGGCCTCCGCCGCGTGGACGAAGAGCGTCATCGCGGTGACCAGGGCGACGGCCGGGTCACCGGTGCCGAGAGCGCGCAGGATGCGGACGGCGTCCGCGAGCCCGGCTCCCGGGCCGCCGTGCCGTGGCGCGACGGTCGCGGTGAGCAGCCCGGCTCCGTGAACGAGAGCGAATCCCTCGTCGGGAAAGGAGGCGTCACGGTCGTGCTCTGCGGCGCGGGCGGCGAGGGCGCGGGTGAGTTCGGGCAGGCGGTCGAGGTCGAGGGGTGGCAGGGCGGGGGCCGGGCTGTCGGCGGCGGCCCGGGGCTGGGCGGGGGCCTTGCTGGTGCGGGTCACGGGTTCTCCGGCCGTTGGGGGTGATGCGGGGTGGTGCCGCGGTCGGGTTGTCGGGGGCGGGCGTTGAGGTGTGGCTGAGGCTGGGTGTCGGGGACGTCCCGGAGCGGGAGCGGCGTTGCTCCTCGGTCTGCCGGCCGAGCCGAGGCGTGGGGATCGACATCGGCTGGTGCGGCGGTGCCGTCCGGGAGTGGGAGCGGGGTCGGCACGGCGCTGTCACCTGTCGGCCCAGCGCGAGAATCGGGGTCGACAGAGCCCGGTACGACGGTGCCGCCCTGGAGCGGAGGCGGTATTGCGTCTCCCTCTGTTGGCCGGGAGCACAGGTCGGGGGCTGTGTGGCGTGGGATCCCCGCGCCGTCCTGGAGCGGGGGCGGCCGGCGGACCGTCACGGGCGGGGCGCAGTCCTCGTACTTCTCCGCCTGGACCAGGGCGTGCTGTCCGGTGCAGCCCTGGGTGAGCCGGGAGCTTGGGATGTCGGCGGTGAGGGTGTTGGGGTTGCCGTGCAGGCACAGGGGCGCGTCGCCGTCGTCGGGCGCCGGGTCGAACCACGCGCCGGTGGGCAGGCGCAGCACGCCGGGGCGCAGTCCCGTACTGATGCGGGCTCCGGCGAGCACGGCGCCGCGGTCATTGAAGAGGCGTACGACGTCGCCGTCACGGATGTCGCGGGTGGCCGCGTCGTCGGGGTGCAGTTCGACCGGCTCCCGGTCCGCGACCTTCGAGGCGAGGCTGTGCGCGCCGACGTCGTTCTGGCTGTGCAGCCGTGTGGCGGGCTGGTTGGCGATGAGCAGCAAGGGGTGCCGTGCGGCGGCGGGGGCTCCGGTCCATTCGTCGGGTTCGAGCCAGGCGGGGTGGCCGGGGCAGTCCGTGAGGCCGAAGCTCTCGATGGTGGCGGAGGCGATCTCGATACGGCCGCTCGGCGTGTCGAGGCGGTACGTGTCCGGGTCGCGGCGGAAGTCCTCGAAGAGGGTGAAGTCGCTTGGCCCTTCGGGGAGTTGCAGCTCACCTGCGGTCCAGAAGGTGGCGAAGTCGGGGGCATCGGCGCCCTGGGCGCGCTGGTCCTCGCGCCACTGGCCGTAGAGGTGCTCCAGCCACTTGCGCGGGGTGCGACCTTCGGTGAAGCGTTCGGCGAAGCCGAGGCGGGCGGCGAGGTCCGCGAGGATCGCGTGGTCGTCGCGGGCCTCCCCCACGGGGTCGATCGCCTGGTGCATGGCGATCAGGTGGGTGTCGCGCCGGCCTCCCCCGAAGTCCTCGCGCTCCAGGGTGGTGGTCGTGGGCAGGACGATGTCGGCGTGCCGGGCGGTGGCGGTCCAGTGCGGTTCGTGGACGACGACCGTGTCGGGGCGGGCGAAGGCCCGGCGTAGCCGTCCGAGGTCCTGGTGGTGGTGGAAGGGGTTGCCGCCGGCCCAGTGGACCAGGCGGATGTCGGGGAAGGTGCGGCGCTCGCCGTCGTAGTCGTAGCTTGCGCCGGGGTGCAGCAGCAGGTCGGCGATGCGGGCGCAGGGAATGAACTCGTCGACCGGGTTGGGCCCTTGGGGCAGATGCGGGAGACGGATCTGAGGGCCGTGGTCGCCGACGTCGCCCATGGAGCCGTAGCCGTGTCCGAAGCCCGCGCCGGGCAGGCCGATCTGGCCGAGCATCGCGGCGAGGGCCAGGCCCGCCCAGACGGGCTGTTCGCCGTGCTGGACGCGCTGCAGCGACCAGGTGACGGTGATCAGCGTGCGCGAGTCGGCCATGCGGCGGGCCAAGCTGCGGATGGCGTCGGCGTCCAGGCCGCAGATGCCGGCCGCCCAGTCGGCGCTCTTGACCGTGCCGTCCGCGCTGCCGTCGAGGTAGCGGGCGAAGGTGTCGAACCCGACGGTGCAACGGTCGAGGAAGGCACCGTCGTGCAGGTTCTCGGCGAGGAGAGTGTGGGCGAGGCCCAGCATGAGCGCGGTGTCGGTGGCGGGGGCCACCGGGTACCACGTGGCATCCAGGCCTTCGGGCAGGTCGGCCCGCAGCGGACTGACCAGGGCGACGCGGGTTCCGGAGCGGGCGAGGTCGGCGAGGTGGCCCGGGGTGCGGTGGCGGGTGACCCCGCCGGGGGTGACGTGCACGTTCTTGGCGGGGATGCCGCCGAACGCCACGATCAGCTCGGTGTGTGCGGCGAGCGTGGGCCAGCTGGATGCGGCCCGCAGGACGGCCTGGGTGCCCGCCCGGCCGACGAGGTGCGGCAGCAGGACGAGTGAGGTGCCCAGGCTGTAGGAGTTGCGGGATGCGGTGTAGCCGCCGAACTGGGCGAGGAATCGGTGCAGTTGGCTCTGTGCGTGGTGGAAGCGTCCGGCCGATGCCCAGCCGTACGATCCGCCGAACACCGCTTGCGGGCCGTGTTCGTCGCGGACGCGGGCGAGTTCTGCCGCCACGAGGTCGAGTGCTTCGTCCCACGCGACCTCGACGAACGGCTCACGTCCGCGGCCCCGCCCGGTGCCGGGCCCGTGTTCGAGCCAGCCGCGCCGTACGGCGGGCCGCCGTACGCGGGTGGGGTGACGCAGTGCCCCCTCCACATTGCCGAGCAGCGGGGACGGCGAAGGATCCTGGGGGTGGGGCCGCAGGTCGAGCGAGCCGTCCGCGGCGGGCCGCACGCCGTACGCGCCCCAGTGCGAGGTGGTCGGCAGGTGCCGGGAAGGGGCCGAGGTCATGCGGACACCACGGGGTCCTCGAGCGCGGCCGGTGCGACGCGTTCGGCCTGGTCGCGGACCAGTCGGACGAGCGTGCCGTAATCGCGTGCGTCGGCGAGCGGCGAGAATCCGCGGATGAGCAGCGTGCTGACACCCAGCGCGACGTAGTCGAGCAGCGATTCGGCGACCTGTTCATAACTGCCCACGAGAGCGGTGGAGTTGCCTGCCGCTCCAGTGGTCTTGGCGATCGCGGTCCACAGCCGCTTGTCGTGCACCTCGCCCTGCGCCGCGTACTCCAACAACCTTTGGGAGCCGCGCTGTTCACTGTGGTCGAGGTTGAACGCCTTGCGCGCCTCGCCCGCGCGCTCCTTGGTCAGGCGCAGGATCTCGCGGGCCCGCTCCCATGCCTCGGCCTCGGTCGCGGCGAGAATGGGGCGCAGGCTGACGCTGAAGCGCGGGTCGCGGCTGTGGGGGCGGGCGGCGGTGCGCACCTCGCGGATCCGTTCGGCGATGCCGTCGAGCGGCTCGCCCCAGAAGGCGTAGACGTCGGCGTGCCTGCCTCCCACCCGGATCGCGTCCGCGGAGGCGCCGCCGAAGTACACGGGGATGGGCACCTGGGGCCGCACCGCGGAAAGACCGCCCCTGACCTGGTAGAAGTCGCCGTCGTGGTCGAAGGGCCGGGTCGCCGTCCACTCTTTGCGGACGACGTCCAGGAAGTCGTCGGTGCGGCGGTAGCGGGTGGGCTTGTCGGTGAAGTCACCGTCGCGGGCCTGGTCCGCGTCGTCGCCGCCGGTGATGACGTGCAGCGCGACCCGTCCGGGGTGGAAGGCGTCGAGGGTGGCGAACTTACGGGCGGCCAGCGTGGGCGCGACGAAGCCTGGCCGGTGTGCGAGCAGGACGCCGAGCCGGTCGGTGTGGGTGAGGATCTGGTCGGCGACGGTGAAACCGTCGGGGCTCGATGAGGAGTGGGCGACCAGGACACGGTCGAAGCCCGACGACTCGTGGGCGCGGGCGAGGTCGCGCAGGTAACCCGGCTGGACCACAGGGCCGCGGGCGTGGCCCGATTCGGTCTGTGCGGAGATGCCGTCACGGCCGGCGGCGGGGGTACCCGAGCCGCTCTCGCTTGTCTCCTGGGTGGCGGCTATGCCGATGAACTCGATGGCCATGAGGGGCCTCCGGGGTGAGGAAGAGAAGGGGGCGCTGGGAAGGGGGCGCTGGGAAGGGGGCGCTGGGAAGGGGGCGCTGGGAAGGGGGCGCTGGGAAGGGGGCGCTGGGAAGGGAGCGGGGCACTCAGTCGAGGTGGTCACGCCAGGTGCCGGCGTGGTGGCAGGCGACGGTGAGTGACGTGTCGGCCGACGCGATTCCGTGAGCCGAGACGGCCGATGCACTGCCCTCAGTCGCCTCGGCGACACGCCCCCCGACCGTCGCCGGAACAGGCTCCTCGCGGCAGTCGGGTCCGGCGAACCGGCACCGTGGTGCGAAGACGCAGCCCTCGTCGTCGGGCCATGGCTCGCGGTCGGCGGGGGCGCGCAACTGGGCGGGGAGCAGCCGGTGTTCGCGGCGCACACTGGGCGCCGATGCGGTGAGCAGGGCCGTGTACGGGTGCCTGGGGTGTTCCAGGACCTCGCTGATGGGGCCCTGTTCGACGAGTCTGCCCCGGTAGAGGACCGCCACCCGGTCGGCGATGCCCGCCAGGGAACTGAGGTCGTGGGAGATGACCACGATGGCCAGGCCCAGTTCGCGGCGCAGCCGGTCGAGCAGGCTCAGGACGAGGTTGCGGTTGGAGGCGTCCAGGGCGCTGACCGGCTCGTCGGTCAGCAGCAGCCGGGGGCGGGTGACGATGGCGCGGGCCAGTGAGACCCGCTGGCGCTGGCCGCCGGAGATCTGGCCGGGGGTGCGCGAGCCGAAGACTTCCGGGTCGAGGCCGACGAGCGTCAGTGCCTCGTCGGCGCGCGCCGCGCGCTCCTGCCGGTCCAGGGCGCCGACGGCCGCGAGCGGTTCGGCGACGATCCGGCGGACGGTCAGCTCCGGGTCCTGGGAGCGCAACGGGTCCTGGAACATGTACTGGACGCTGCCCGAGCGGCGGAAGTCCCGCAGTTCGCCCCTGCGCAGCGAGGTGAGCTCGCGGCCGTCGAACGCGATGCTGCCCGCGTCGGGGCGGACCAGGCCGACGGTGGCGCGGGCCAGGGTGGTCTTGCCGGAGCCGGTCTCGCCGATGATGCCGACGATCTCCCCGGGGCGTACGGCGAGTTGGACGTCACTGAGCACGCGCGTGCGCCGCGCGGGTCCTCGTACGGCGCGGCGGCCGTAGGAGACCGCGAGCCCTCGGATTTCCAGGAGCGGCGCCCCAGGGGTGCCCGCAGCGGGCTGTTCGTCTTCCCGGAATGCCAGTGCGGTGCTCACAGGGCGGCTCCTTGCGCTGCTACGGTCCGGTCTGCCGCCGACAGGCCACCCACCCTGTCCAGCACGCCGGTTGGGCCGGTCGCACGCAGGCAGCGCGCTCGCCGCCCGTCGTCGAACGTGCGCAGCGCGACGGGCCCGGCCGTGCACTCCGGTTCGGCGTACGCGCAACGCTCGGCGAAGCGGCATCCGGGCAGTTCCGCTCCGGTCTCCGGTGGGCGGCCCGGAATGATGTCGAGCTCGCGCCGCCCCCAGTCGCCGATGGAGGCCACGCGAAGGAGTGCTTGTGTGTACGGGTGCGCGGGCGCGGCCAGGACCTGCGTGGTCGGGCCGTCCTCGACGATCTCGCCCGCGTACATCACGACGATGCGGTCGCAGCTCTCCGCGACCACCGCGAGGTCGTGCGTGACAAGAAGGAGCGCGAGTCCCTGCTCTTGGCGGAGAGTCTTGAGGAGTTCGAGGATCTCGGCCTGGATGACGACGTCGAGTGCCGTCGTCGCCTCGTCGGCGATGAGGAGTTCCGGCTCGCAGGAGACGGCGATCGCGATGAGGACTCGTTGCAGCATGCCGCCCGAGAGCTCGTGCGGGTACTGGTGGTAGAGCTCATCGGGGTGGTGCAGCCCCACGGCCGTGAAGAGCTCCACGGCACGTGCGTGCGCGGCGGAGCGGGACAGGCCCCGGCCCACGCGCAGTTGCTCGGCGAGTTGGCGACCCACGGTGAGTGAGGGGTTGAGATAGGAGGCGGGGTCCTGGAAGACCGCTCCGACGCGCCGGCCCCGTACGCCGTTCCAGCCCTTGCGGGACAAGGCGGTCAGTTCCGTCGGCGCGTCGCTGTCACCGTCCCTGGCGGTGAGGGTGATACGCCCTTGGCCCACCTCGCATCCCGCAGGCAGGACGCCGAGGACAGCGCGGCAGGTCAGACTCTTGCCGCTGCCGGACTCCCCCACCAGGCCCACGGATTCGCCGCGCGCGAGGCTCAACGACACATCGCGTACGGCGCGTGCGGTACCGCCGATGGTGACGTCGAGCCCTTCGACGGTGAGGACGGGAGTGCCGTCCGCACGGACGGTCTCGTCGGTGGCTTCAACCGGCCGTGACATGGCGATCGGCCTCCTTCCGATCCTGAGTGGTGTGCGAATTCCCGTACACATGGATCGCGTTGGGCGGTTCGGCGGGAACGGGAGCGGACGCGGACCCGGACGGCTTCGAGACGGTGGCCGGTGCGGCGGGTGCGGGCGCCCCGAGGTCCGCGGCGGCCGGTGCGCCGCTGTCGCGGATCGCGTCGGCGAGGAGGTTGAGCGACCCGACAGTGATCATGATCGCGGCGCCGGGGATGAGTGGCGCCCACGGTTGCTGGGCGAGGTAGCCCAGGTCGGAGGCGAGCATTCCGCCCCAGGTGGGTGCGGGCGGCTGGACGCCGAGCCCGAGGAAGGTCAGCGAGGAGACGACGAGCAGCGCCTGGCCGACCATCTGGGCCGTGGTCACCGCGACCGTCGGCAGGATCTTGCCCCAGACATGGGTGCGCAGGATCCACCACCGCGATGAGCCCATCAGTTCGGCCGCCTCCACGTACTGCGCCTGCTTGAGACCGAGCGCCGCGGCTCGGGTGACCCGGAAGTACAGGGGCGCGAACAGCACGCCGAGCGCGACCATCGCCTGGTGCATGCCGTTGCCGAGGGCGCCGACCACGGCGATCGCGAAGACCGTGAACGGCATGATCATCAATGTGTCGGCTGCTCGCTGCGCGGTCCATTCGAAGGTCCGGCCGAGCCATACGGACGCGACCCCGGGGACGATCCCGAGGAGCATCGCGGTGGCGACGGCCTCCAGCGCCCCGACCAGAGAGAGGCCGGTGCCGTCCAGAAGCCTGCTGAGCACGTCACGGCCGAGGTAGTCGGTGCCCAGGAGGTGGCCGCCGCTGGGTCCTTGCAGCATGTCCCCGGGGTTCTGGCCCAGCGGGTCGTGCGGGGCGAGCGTGCCTCCTGCCACGGCGAGCAGTGCGACCAGGGCGAGGACGGCGAGTGCGACGCGGGCCGAACGACGGCGCCACGTACGGCGAAGAACCCTCATGCCGTACCCCCTGCGGTACTGGCGCCGCGACGGCCGGTGGCACTCCTGCGGGCGGCCGGATTCAGGGCGGCGAGCGCCGCGTTGACCGCGACGTTCGCGACGAGCACCACGGCCACGGTGACCAGGAGGGTGCCCTGGATGACGGGGATGTCGTGGCGCTCCGCCGCCTGCAGGGACAGTTGGGCGATCCCGGGCAGGTTGAAGATCTTCTCGGTGACGACCGCGCCGCCGAGGATGACGGGCACACTCACGCCCAGGACGGTCAGCGCGGGCCCCGCCGCGTTGCGCAGCACGTGCCCGAACAGGACGCGCCGGGCGGAGAATCCGCGTATCTCGGCGCCGGTCACGTAGTTCTCCCGCAGCGCGCCGACGAGGGAGGTGCGCAGTTGCCGGGCGATGGAGGCGGCGGCGTCCAGGCTCAGTGCGAAGGCGGGCAGGATCGCGTACCGCAGCCAGGGTCCCAGGCCGGAGCCGAGCGGTTCGTAGCCGCCCGTGGGCAGCGCGCCGAACTGCACCGCGAAGACGACGATGAGCACGATGCCGATCAGGAACGGCGGCAGCGTGGCCAGGGCCGAGCAGACGAGCGTGACGGCGCGGTCGATGCGGCCGCCGTTGTTGAGCGCGGCGGCGATGCCCGCGCCGCCCCCGATCACCACGGCGAGCAGCAGTGCGAGCCCGGCGATGGACAGGTCCACGGGGAGGGCCTGGCCGATGCTGTCCGCCACGGGGACGCTGGTGAACCACGAGACGCCCAGGTCGCCGGTGAACGCGCTGCCCAGCCAGGTGAAGTACTGCACGTACAACGGGCGGTCGAGGCCGAACTCCGCCTCCATGCGGGCGATGTCCGCCGGGGTGGCCGTGTCGCCGAGGACAGCGGCCGCCGGGTTGGCGTCGGACAGGGCGCCGAGCGCGAACGTCAGGAGCGAGGCAAGGACGAACACCGTGGCCGTGGTGGCGAGCACCCGCCCCAGCGGGCGGGGCGCCGCGGCCAGTCGCCGGGAGAGCGGCGCCCACCTGCGGCGGCCCTCGAAGCGGCCGGGGGCGGCGGGAGGTGTCTTCGCGTCGGGGACTGCGGGGGCGCTCATTTGACGGTGACCCCCTCGAAACGCTGGACGACCGTGTAGGCGGGGATCTCGGACACCTTGGGGCTGCGGGCGAGGATGCGCGGCACGGTGTACAAGAACACGTTGGGCATGGTCCGTACGGCGATCCCGGTGGCCTTCTGCAGCACATCGGGGTACTTCGGATCGTCGAGCGGGGTGCGGCGCACCGCGTCGAGGGCCTTCTCCAGTTCGGGTGAGACGGTCCGGCCCGGGTTCATCAGGCCTTCCTTGCCGAAGAGGACCTGGAATCCCTGGACGGCGGAGTCCCGCCCTGCGAACTGGTCGACGTACAGGGCCTTGCCCCGCTGGATGTACACGATCTGTGTCGACTGATCGGCGGGGATCGTCTCGATCTTGGCGGTGATGCCGACCTTCTTCAGCTGCGCCTGGATCAACTCCGGTACGCCCTCGCCGTTCTGCGCGGAGAGCGTGATCTTGAGCCCGTCGGCGTGGCCCGCCTTGGCAAGGAGTTCCCTGGCCTTCTTGGGGTCGTAGGGGAAGAGCTTGTCGAGTGCTTCGTCGTGGCCCGCGTATCCGTGCGGGAAGGGCTGGCGGGTGGCCTGGCCGTAGCCGAACGACGCGGTCTTCAGGAGCTCGTCGCGGTCGATGGCGTACTTCAGCGCGAGCGCCACATCGGGGTCGGTGAAGGGCTCCCTGCCGATGTGCACGTCGAGTACGGCCACCACCATGGACGGGATGACCTGGACCTTGAGGCCCGCGGCCTTGGCCGCCTTGACCTGGCTGCCGGGTATCTGCGCGACGTTGTACTGCCCCGACTTGAGCGAGGCGACGACCGTCGAGGCCTCGGGGAGCGGATAGAGATCGAAGTTCTCCGTCTTGATGTGCCCGGCATCCCAGTAGGTGGGGTTGGCGCGCAGTACGGCCTTGGAGTTCTCCACGTAGGAGGCGAGTGTGTAGGGCCCCGCGCCCGCGGGCTTGGTGGCGAGGCTCGCCGCGTCCTTCTCGAAGGCCTTCGGGTTGACGACCATGCCGGTCTTGCCCGCGAGAAGGGCGGGGATCTGGAAATCCGGTTCGGTCAGGCGCAGTTCGACGGTGTGCTTGTCGACGGCGGTCACCGTCTTGACCCCGATGAGCTGGGCGGCGATCAGCGACTTCTTGTAGTCACGGCCCCGCTCGATGCTCTTCTTCACCGCGGTGGCGTCGACCGGGCTCCCGTCGCTGAACTTCAGCCCCTTGCGCAGGGCGAAGGAGACGACCGTGCCCTCGTCGTTGTACGTCCAGGAGCGGGCGAGGGCCGGGACGGCTTCGCCCTTCTCGTCGAGCTTGGTGAGCCCCGCGTACACGAGGGAGAGCGAGTGCACGTCCCATCCGGCCGACGAGGTGACCGGATCCCATGAAGTCGGCAGATCCCAGCCCCACTTGAGAACCCCTCCCCCACCGGCGCCGCCCGCCGTGGACTCGCCCCCGCAGGCGCTGAGGGCGAGGGCCGCACCGGCCCCGAGCGACATTCCCAGGAAGGCTCTGCGTCCAGGGGCGGGCAGCCGGGCGGGGGACGGATCGTCGGTGTCGGCCGATGCTCCGGAGAGGGAGGGTGTGCCGAACTTCGGCATGGGTGCGCACCTTTCTCGGCCGCGCCGATGCCGCTCGGGCGATCGGGCGAAACCGCGGGGACGCCCGGTGTGCGGGGCACGGGCGATGGAGGTGGGGAGGGCAGGAGAGAGGGGTCTTGCGCAGCGAGTCAGCGGCGCCGGCCGTATCGGGGAACAGGCCGTCGCGCCGGATCAGGCATGGGCCGTCGGCGGGCGAGGTGGTCGCAGCGAAGGAGCGAGAGCGTTCGACGCGGGCTCGTGTCGGCGGCGTACCAGCGGCGTGAGGCGTGCCGCATGTGCCGTATACGTGCCGACTCAGCGAGAAGTCGAGAGTCCCTGCACCTGCACCTCAGGAAGGCCGTGATGCGACACAGCCACCTGCCGGAGGGCGGGAACGCCGGGACCGGAGCTGTGCGAGGGGCGGCCGGTCGACCGGGTCAGCGACAGAGTGCGCTGGAGGTGCGCTGAAAGTCCACGTAACGGCAGAGCACGCCGGGGTGCATCGAAGGCATGCCCCGAATCTTCACGGTCGCAGCACCGTCATGTCAATGGACACCTTCAGGTGTCTCATTGTCCGAGACCCCGACGACCTGCATATTCCCTCAATCCACGAGCCGCGGAGGGGTGTTCGAAGTCAGCCGCGCGCCCGCGTCGCCGGGTGCGTGTCCGCCTCGTCGGGATGCAGCCACAGCGGACCGTTCCCCGTCTCGACGCGTACCGCATCGGGCGGGGCGACGGACGTGCCGGCGAGCAGTTCGAGGTCGCGCAGGGTGAGACTGCGCCAGTAAGCCAACGCCTCATCGGCCGGCACAGGTTCCGGTGCGGCAAACGGCACCGGCAACGGCACCGGCTCCCCGGCAGCAGCCGTCGCCGCGGCGAGGTAGCCGGCCAGGGGCCGCCATCCCGGCACGCAGACGCGTCCGCCGGGACCGTCGAACAGCAGAGTCGGCAGGGCGAAGCGATATTGCTCCTCCCCCACTTCCTTGGCCCGCCCCGGATGCGGTCCCGGCTCCCGCAGGTCGCGGACCTCGGGCAGCGGGTTGCGGGTCTCCGCCCAGTCCGCGCGGACCGCGGCGAGCGTGTCGGCGTGCGCCAGATCGGCGAGCAGCCTGTCCAGGTCGAGTCCGGGGACGCCACGCACGGCGCTTGCCACGGCCTCGGGAGTATCGGCCGGTGCCCCCAGCACAAAGGTCGTCTCCCGCAGCCTGCGAAGGACCCGTTCCGCTACCTGTTCGCCCTGCGCCTCTGCGGCCTTGGCGGCGAGGGACGCCGGCCAGCTCGTGCGGGTCAGCCACTGCAGCCGGGCGGCATAGGGGGCACGGGTGTGTGCGGTCACGTCCTTGATGAAGCCTTCGTACCAACGGGCCTCGGCGTCGAGGTCCGGCGCCGGGTCGTCGTCCTCGTCGAAGAGGATCCCGAACACCCGGCGCCATCGCACCTGCTGCCCCAGGCCGCGCCGCAGCAGCCGGAAGACGGGGTCGGAGCCCCAGGCCCACGGGCAGGCCGCATCGGTGAACTCGGTCACCTGGACGAGAGTTTGGGCCGCGGCGCCCGGCGCGGGGGCGCTCGCGTCCGGTGGCAGCATGCTCATGCCGGGACGACCGCGGAGATCTCGTGCGCGCTGTCGCCGCCCTCACCGCTTGCGGGCTCCGTGCCGCGCTCGGCGAGTGCACCGATGCTCGTACCGTCGAGGACCGCCCGCGCTGCCGCCTCGGCGGCGCGCCACAGGTCCGGCAGCGCACTGGCGGCGGCCGGGTAACCGAGCCCTTCGGGGCGCTCGCCCCGGACGGTGAAGAACTCGCCGTCGACGGCGGTCATCACCTCGCCGACCGTGATCAGGTGCGCGTCGCGCGCGATCCAGTAGCCGCCCTCACAGCCTCGCTGGCTGCGCACAAGACCGGCCGACCGCAGGTCTCTGAAAACCGACTTGAGGAAGCGGAACGGAATGTCCTGCGCCGAGGCGATGGCCTCACACGTCAGCGGCCGCGCGCTGTCGGCGGCCAGCTCGACCAGCGCCCGCACCGCGTAGTCCGCCTTGGCAGAAATCTGCATGTGCACCGTCTTTCCGAAGCATTCCTACGTGCCAACCGCCCTGCGCGGAGCGCTGGACAGCCACCCCGACGACAATGGACACATCTTGACATCCATTCGACCGGCTCTCTACGGTCGCCCAAGGATCTTGGGCACGCCGTCCGCCGGCCGAGCACCCGCCACGGCTCACCGCGGCCGTTGTCGGTGACCAACACCGACGTGCGCCCGCCCCATTCCGGCCCGGCCGTCACGGCCCGCCCCGACGAGCAGGATTCCCATGGCCCCGCACACCGCGCCCACCTCTCCGGCCTCTCCCGACGACGCGTCGGCCGCCGCCCATCACGACGCGTTCCACCCGGACCTTCCCGGCCACGACAGCAGCTCACTGCCCCTCAGTGCCCGCCTTCACCACATCCGCGCCGACGCCCTCGACGGTGACACCGCGCAGACGGGCGGCATGCGGCGGTTCGCCGCGATCAGTGGCGGGAGTGTCGGTTCGGAGCGGATCTGGATGGGCCAGACCCACGTCGCCCCGGACACCGCATCCTCCAACCACCACCACGGGGCGTCCGAGACAGCCATCCATGTCATCAAGGGACACCCGGAGTTCGTCTTCCTGGACGACTCCAGCGGGACTCCCGAGGAGATCCGGATCCGCACGGCTCCGGGCGACTACATCTTCGTCCCCCCGTACGTCCCGCACCGCGAGGAGAACCCGAGCCCCGACGACGAGGCCGTCGTGGTCATCGCCCGCAGCACGCAGGAGGCGATCGTGGTGAACCTGCCGGAGCTGTACGTCCTGGGCGGCGAGGCCGACGCCGGGAGCTCGGAGGGCTGACCCCGAGAGCATCGGGCGCCCGCCGTGTTCCGCACTTCACGTCCGGGCAAGACCGGGATCCGGAGCCACGTGGTAACTTCCGTATACAAGGTGTATGCGATCTCTGGGGGTAGTGGTGGCGTCCGGTCGGGAGAAGGCGTACGCGTACCTCAAGGACACGGTGCTGACGGACCCGGAGATGCAGGGCGAGTTCCTCTCGGAGCAGGAGATCGCCGACCGCATCGGTGTCTCGCGCACCCCGATCCGCGAGGCGCTGCTCCTTCTGGCCGCCGAGGATCTGGTCGAGTTGGTGCCCAAGCGCGGTGCGCGGGTGGCGCCGTTGACGGGGCGTGAGATCACCGAACTGATGCAGCTGCGCGGGATCGTCGAGCGGTACGCGGCGCAGCACGTCATCGGCACGGGACAGGCTCCGGTGCGAGAGTTGGGCGAGTTCCTCGATCGGCAGCGCATGCTGAGCGGCCCCGATCAGGCCAAGGAATTCATCGACGTGGACCACCTCTTCCACTCGTCGCTCGTGGCGGCCGTGGGCAACGCGCTCCTCGACCGGCATTACGAGGGGCTGCGCAGCCGTCAGGTACGGGCCGGTGTCGTGGCCCTCTACAACCAGCAGGGCCGTCAGGATGCGGTGCTCGACGAGCACCGGGCGATCGTGGACGCCCTCGCGGCCGGTGACGCGCAGGCCGCGTGCGCCGCGATCGACAGCCACCTGGAGTCGACGCTGAAGGTGCTCCTTGCCGGATAGGCGGGCGTAGTCGTGGGGGCTTGAGCTCGCGCCGGGACACTCCGGGGGCGAGGAGCCGACGGACTGGGCCGTGCTTTCGCGCTTGGCAGTCAGGCCGGCCCGTGCCCACATCTGTTCCTCGAAGGCACGGACGGCCTCGTCCAGATCTCCGGGGGCGCATGGCCGTACGGGACGGCCGAGGAGTTGGAACACGAGGGTGCGGTGGGCGGTGACGTTACTTGCACCCTGGTGTCCGAGCCAGGACCACCGGGCCGACAGGGAGAGGGAGTTGCGGCTCCGGTCCGCTCAGCGCGGCTCCCCCAGCCGACGGTTGGCAAGCACCGGGATCTTCTCGCGGACCGCCGCGACCTCGTCGGCGTCCACCTCCGTCACCATGAGCTCGGGACCGGCCTCCAGACGGTGGCGTACGGTCCCGTCGGGGCCGACGAGCATGCTGTGCCCCACTCCGGTGGGCGCCGTGCCCCGGGCCGCGACTCCCCCGGTGGCCGGGTCGGCCTGGCCGACGGCCGCGACCCACAGCGTGGCGTCCAGGGCGCGGGCGCGCACAAGCAGCTCCCACTGATCGACCTTGCCGGGCCCTGCGCCCCAGGAGGCCGCCAGCAGGGTCGCGGTGGCCCCGGCGTCGGCATGGGCCCGGAACAGCTCCGGGAAGCGCACGTCGTAGCACGTGGCCAGGCCGAGCCGTACGCCGTCCACGTCGATGGTGACGACCCGCGATCCGGCGGCGACGGTGTCGGACTCGGCGTAGCCGAACGCGTCGTAGAGATGGATCTTGTCGTACGTCGCTTCGACGCCGCGTCCCGTGGCCAGCAGGGTGTTCGTCACCCGGCCGCCGGAAGCCGGGGTGAACATGCCCGCCACGACGGTGATGCCCGCCGCATCGGCGGCGGCGCGGATTCCGGTGGCCCAGGGGCCGTCCAGGGGTTCGGCGAGCGGCGTCAGGGGCGTGCCGAAGCAGGCCATCGACGCTTCGGGGAACACGACGACGTCCGCGCCCGCGTCGGCCGCGCGTGCGGTCCATTGCTCGATGAGGGCGAGGTTCTTGCTGGGCTCGGGTCCGGTGGTGAGCTGGCTCAGTGCGATGCGCACGGTGGGCCGCCTTTCGGCGTCGAGAGGGGTGGGTGGGAGTGGGTGAGGCGGAGGTCAGGGGGCGTCGGTGCGGCCGGTCACGGGACACGGGTGGCGGGCGCGGTCCCCGGCGCGCCGGCACCGGCGAGCAGCTCGTCCTCCTTCTCGGCATGGGCGGAATCCCTGCCGAGGCAGAGCCCGATGAGGGTCACGGCAGCCGCGGCGGCGAGGTAGAGCGCCAGCGGGACCCAGCTGTCGTAGGAACTGAGCAGGGCGGTGAAGAGCAGCGGGGCGATGGCTCCGCCGATGAGGCCCGCGAGAGTGTAGGCGAGCGAGGAGCCGGTGTAGCGCAGGCGGGGCGAGAACTGCTCGGCGACGAAGGCCGCTTGCGGGCCGTACATGAAGGAGTGGATGGCCAGGGCCACCACGACGCCGCACACAAGCAGGATCCAGCTGTCGCCGTCGACCACGAGGAAGAACACGAACGGCCAGGCCCCCGCGGCGAGGGCGGAACAGCCGTACAGCAGGCGCCGGTTGACCCGGTCGGACAGGGCGCCGGCCAGGGGGATGAGGAAGATCTGCAGGGAGGAGCCGAGCAGGACGGCCGTCAGGGCGGAGCCGCGGCTCATGCCGAGTTCGTCGGTGGCGTAGGTGAGGACGAACACGGTGAACATCGCGTAGAGCACGTCGGGGGCGACCCGGCTGAGGATCGCGGCGCACAGGGCACGGGGCTGGGTGGTGAAGACCTCGCGGATCGGCGCCTCGGGCCGGGATTCCTCGGCCTCCATGGCCTTGAAGACAGGGGTCTCCTCCAGCTTCGCCCTGATCCACAGGCCGAAGGCGACCAGGACACCGGACAGCAGGAAGGCGACGCGCCAGCCCCAGGAGAGGAACTGCTCCTCGGTCAGGAGCACGCCCAGAGCCGCAAGGACGCCGTTGGCCAGGAGGTTTCCGGCGGGCGGTCCGATCTGTGCGGCGGAGGCGTAGAAGCCGCGGCGGCGCGGGTCGCCGAACTCGCTGGACAGCAGGACCGCGCCGCCCCATTCACCGCCGACCCCGACGCCCTGTGCGAACCGCAGCAGGACGAGGGCGATGGGTGCGGTGACACCCGCGGTGCCGTACGTCGGCAGCACTCCGATGAGGAACGTGGCCACGCCGATCAGGACCAGGGTGGCGATGAGGACCTTCTTGCGGCCGATCACGTCGCCGAGCCGGCCGAAGACGAAGCCGCCCAGCGGGCGTGAGACGTAGCCGACGGCATAGGTGGAGAACGCCAGGAGGGTGCCGGTGAGGGGATCCTCCGAGGGGAAGAAGAGATCACCGAAGACGAGTGCCGCGGCGGCGGAGTAGACCGCGAAGTCGTACCACTCCAGAGCGGTCCCGGTGAGGCTGGCGAAGAAGGCCCGGCGGATGCCGGAGCGGCCCGGCGAAACCGCCGGCGGGCCCTTGGGGGTGTGCTGCATGCTTCCCGATCCTTGCGTCGAGGGGACATCGACCTGGACATCGACCTTCCGGCATACTTCTTGTATACAGGTCGTATGCGCAACCCCCGCGCCGGAAGTTAACCGTGTCGAAACCCCGCCCCCTTTGGAGTGCCCATGACCGTGCTGACCTTCGAACTCCCCGACGGCTCCACCCGTGACGTCGACGTCGTTCAGCTGCTCAACGCCGGATACGCCGGGCGCCAGCAGGCCGACGTCGCCGCGCACGTCGCGGAGCTCGCCCTGCTCGGGGTGCCCGCACCGTCGGTGACCCCGGCGCTCTACCCCGTCTCCCCCTACCTGGCCCAGCAGACCGACCGGGTCGCCGCCCCGCACGCCCGCACTTCGGGTGAGGCGGAATGGGCCCTGGTCGTCGCGGACGACGGCGAGCTGCTCCTTACGGCCGCCTGCGACCACACCGACCGCGACCTCGAGGTCCACGGCGTGGCCTGGAGCAAGAACGCGGCACCCGATGTCCTGGCCCGACAGGCCTGGCTCCTGGCCGACGTCGAGGCGCGCATCGACGAACTGACCCTGCGCGCCTGGGTCACCTACGACGACGGCGGGGAGACCGAGATCCAGCACGGCACGCTCGCCGAGCTCCTCACCCCCGGCTACTGGACGGACGTACTGCGCGAGCGCGGTGGCCTGACACCCGGCACGGTCCTGATCTCGGGCACGATTCCCATGGCCGACGGCGTGGATCAGTTCGCCGACGGCTGGCGCGTGGAGCTGGGCGACCCCGCCACCGGCAACACGATCCGCCTCGCCTACGAGGTGGTACCTCTGCCCCAGCCCATCGGCTGACCGCTCGTAAGGTGTCCAGGTCAGGGTCTTTCTGAATCCAGTAGCCCCTGATCGCTGCGGTGTCGTGCGGCGCCGCCACATCAAGCGCCGACCGGCGCCTCATCACGTTGACATGTTTCTGTCGACATGTTGCTATAAGGCGCAGCTCAGCCGGACTTGTGCACGTCGCATGCCGCTCGGGCACCGGATCGACGGCCACTTGACCGGGGGTGGCGCCCCCGAACCCAGAGCGAGGAATCATGCCGGAGCGCGCCGCGACCGTCGTCGGCGGCGGGATCGGCGGCCTCGCGGCGGCCATCGCCCTGCACCGCAGGGGCTGGCGCGTCGAAGTCCTTGAGCGTGCCCCCGAGTTCACCGAGATCGGCGCCGGTATCTCCCTGTGGCCGAACGCGCTGCGCGCGCTGGATGTGCTCGGTCTGGCCGATGCCGTCCGGGCACTCGGCGCCGTCGAGGCCACGGGCGGCGTTCGCGATCGCCGGGGTCGCTGGCTTTCCCGTACGGACAATGACGAATTGGCCCGCCGGTTCGGTCATCCGCTGGTGGTCCTGCACCGGGCGGACTTGTTGCGGGTGCTCACCGAGGCGCTGCCCGCCGACATTCTGCGCTCGGGCAGTGAGGTGTCCACGGTCCGCGACGACGGCCACGCGCTGGTCGTCGAGCACGCCGGTGGCGAGTCCCGGCCCGATCTGGTGGTCGGCGCGGACGGGCTGCGCAGTGCGGTACGCGGGGTGCTGTGGCCCGATGCGGACGGCCCCCGATACGCCGGGTACTCCGCCTGGCGCATGGTCACCGAGCCCCTTTCCGAGCCGCCGTCCGAAGGTGCGGCGACCTGGGGGCGCGGGGAGCGATTCGGCTACACGGCCTTGCCCGGCGGGCGGATGTACTGCTTCGCGACCGCCTCCCTGCCGGAGGGAACAGCCGCCGACCCTACGGCCACCGGCCCGACGGCCTTTGACCCGAAGGCCACCAGCTCGTCCGAACACGCCGAACTGCTGCGCCGGTTCGGGTCCTGGCCGGATCCCGTCCCCGCCCTGCTGGCCTCCGTCCCCGAGGACGCGGTGCTCCGGCACGATCTGTACGACCTGCCCCCGCTGCCCTCCTTCGTCCACGGCCGGGTCGCGCTCCTGGGCGACGCCGCCCATGCCATGACCCCGAACCTCGGCCAGGGCGCGTGCCAGGCACTGGAGGACGCGGTCACCCTGGCCCACTGCCTCGACGGCACCACGGACGTGTCCGCCGCGCTCCGCTCGTACGACCTGCTGCGCCGCCCCCGGACCCAGCTGATCACCCGCCGCTCCGCCCGACTCGGCGCAGTCGGCCAGCTGGCGTGGCCGCCCGCTGTACTGCTGCGTGACACGGCCGCCCGGCTGATGCCCGCGCGGGCGACGCTGCGTTCCATGACGCCGGTGCTCGGCTGGACCCCACCGGCTGACCGGGTGACCGGGTGACCGTGACGGAGAACGAGAGCCGCTGATGCCGGACTGGACGTATCACCCGCTGCGCGGCGCGGCCGCTGCCGTATTCGGCCTGCGCCGTTCGCAACGAACTGCCTTGCGGTTGCTGGCTTCGGTCGGTTCCCGTCCCGCAGGCGCACGGTTGATCGCCCGGGGGTTCGGCCACCGGCATCCCCCGGAACGGCTCGCCGGCGAGATCGCCGGGGTGCCCGTGACCGTCCGCATCGGCATATCCGTCCCGCCCTCGCTCGCCCGGGAAACGGTCCGCGCCATGCCCCCGCTGGGTGCCGGCGTCGTCGAGGTGGCGCCCGTCTCGGCGGCTGACGCCCAGATCGTGCGCGAGGCGGCCGTCGGCCGCTCGATCCCGATGGTCGTCCGCGCCTGCGATCCGGAGGCCGAAGCCGCACTCAAGCTCCATGTCGACGGGTTCACAAGGAGCGACGACCCGCACGTCGTCCATGTGTCGGATCCGTCGGTCAGCGGCGCGGCGGCCGCGCTCGATGAGCCGGGTGCCGTCGTGCTCGCCAGGACCGAGGTGCTCGTGGCGGCCGGACCCGGCTGGTTCGCGCGAGTCACCGAGGCCGCCACGCCCACCGCACCGGCTCCGGTCCTACGGGACGTCGGCCGCGATCCCCGCCGCTGGCCCGCCTGGTGGTGGGCGCTGATCGTCGGGCTCGGCATGACGGGCGCCGGGCTCGGCGCCGCAGCGATCACTCTGGGCCCCGTGCTGCTCTGGTACGACCGCGACTACCTCGGCATGACGCTGGACGACCTGCACGCCGCCAACCACCACCTCGTGCACTTCCTCCAGCACGACCGGATCACCATGGCCGGCACGATGGTGGCGATCGGCGCCCTCTACACCGGCCTTGCCATGGGCGGGATCCGACGCGGCTGGCCCTGGGCCCGCGAGGTGTATCTGCTCTCGGGGGCGCTCGGCTTCCCCGCCTTGTTCTACTTCCTGGCCACCGGCTTCGTGGAACCCCTGCACACGGCGACCGCCCTCGTACTGTTCCCGATGTTCCTGTTGGGGGTACGCCGCTCCCCGCACGGCCCGCGGTGGCGCCTGGCGCCCGAGGGGCCGGAGCCCGAGCGCCGACGGGCGCTGGTCGGCCAGCTGCTGATGATTCTCACGGGAGCGGGTCTTTTCATCGGCGGAGCGGTGATCTCGGTGGTCGGTCTGACCGATGTCTTCGTCCCGACCGACCTGACCTTCCTGGGCGTCGACGCGCACACGCTGGACACCTTGAATCCCCGGCTTGCGCCGTTCCTCGCCCACGACCGCGCGGGGTTCGGCGGCGCCCTGATGTCCGCGGCGGTGGCGATCGTGCTGCTCAGCGCGTGGGGCTGGCGGCGGGGCGAGGCCTGGGTGTTCTGGACCCTGGCCGCGGCGGGTGCGGCCGGTTTCCTGCCGGCCGTCGTGGTGCACGGCTCGATCCACTACACCGACCTCATCCACCTCGCGCCGGTCTATTTCGGCATCGCCCTGACCGCCACCGGCCTGCTCCTCGCGCGTCCGTACCTTTGCGCCAAAGTGTCGGCAGCGAGTCCGAAGACCTGACGCTGACCACGCGGTCAGTCCGCCGGGCCGCCGCCGAGTCCGATCTCGTTGCCGTCCGGGTCGCGGAAGGTGGCCTTACGGACACCGTTGGCGTAGGTCTCGCGCACGTCCGGTTTCAGACCCCGCTCGGCGATCCGCGAGACGCGCGCGTCGAAGTCCTCGACGAAGACGGTGTGCAGGGCGTGCCCGGCATGCTCGGGCCGCACCTCGATGAACACGTACCGGTGCTCGGCGAGCTCCCACACCGCCTCGGTGTCGTTGGGCAGGAAGGACGGCGGCGAGCCGAGCAGTCGCTCGTACCAGGCCACCGCCACGGTGTAGTCGCGGACGGGAATGCCCGCGAACAGGTCTACGGTCATGACGCCATGCTAAGCACGCCGACGTCTGCGCGCGGGTCGGCACAGCCAACCGCCTCACGTGGTCCGTGACGTACGCGAACGCCTGTGAACCAAGGGCACGCCGTGGGCGCGGCGTTGGCACGGAAGTATTCAATTTTCGCTTGTTCCGGAGATCGTTTCATTGGAGGCTGCGGGCATGCCACATCAGCCGACATTCGTATTTGTTCATGGCGCCTTCGCGAACTCGTTCTCGTTCGCGCCGCTGCAGGCCGAGCTCGCCTTGCTCGGACACCGTTCGGTCGCGCTCGACCTTCCGGGGCACGGGTTCGGGGCGACCTTCGCCACGGCCTACCAGACGCCGCAGGATCTCGACGCGCTCGCCGTCGAACCCGGCAGCATCAAGGGGGTCACTCTTGCCGACAACGCCGCCCACGTGATCGAGGTCGTCGAGCGGGCGAAGCAGAACGGGCCGGTCATCCTCGTCGGCCACAGCAGGGGTGGCGCCACGATCACGGCGGTCGGAAACGCCCGGCCCGACCTGATCGACCGCATCGTCTACGTCTCCGCCTGGTGTCCCGTCGACCTCACCGTCGGCGACTACTACGCCGAGCCGGAGATGGCAGACGTCGATCCGGGTGCCTTCGCTGCGGCACTGGTCGGGAACCCGGCCGAGCTCGGCGTGCTCCGGGTCAACTTCCGTACCGCCGAGCCCAAGACGCTCGCCGCCATGAAGCAAGCCTTCTCCGCCGACCTCACCGATGATGAGTTCCGTACGTTCCTGAACACCTTCCAGCCCGATGAGAACCTCGACGTAGGCACATCGGCCGACCGGGCCCAGGCGGCGACGTGGGGCCGCATTCCCAGGACCTATGTGCGCCTGACCGATGACACCAGCGTTCCGCCCGCCATGCAGGACCGCATGATCCGCGAGGCCGACGCGCTCACACCCGACAACCCCTTCGATGTCGGCACCCTCGAGTCGAGCCACCTGAGCTGGCTCGTCCACCCGAAGCCCGCGGCCGAGTTGCTCGGGGCACTCGCGGCGCGCTGACGGTCCAGTTCTCGTCGCTGCCGTACGTGACGGGGTTCGGCGAGGTGTATGCGCCGAACCCCATCACTCCCTTTCATCAATCTCTTCACGGATGCCGACCGGGTCCTCGATCGTTCCGGGCGAGTCTGCTGGGTGACAGGTCCGTCGGATCCTCATCCGCTTCAAGGAGCGTGTCGGCCGGGCCGATGATGAGCGGGTCCGCCTCACCCACCGCGTCTTTGTCCATCGCCGCGTAGTCGACGCGCAACAGCAGATGCCGGATGGCTTCGACGCGCCCACGGCGCTTGTCGTTGAACTTGATCACCGACCACGGTGCGTGGACGGTGTCGGTGGCCCTGAACATCTCCACCTTGGCGTGGGTGTAGGCGTCCCACAGATCGAGCGAGGCCAGGTCCGTGGGCGAGAGCTTCCACTGGCGTACGGGATCCACCTGGCGGATCGCGAAGCGCGTGCGTTGTTCGGCACGGGAGACGGAGAACCAGAACTTGACGAGCACGATGCCGTCATCGGTGATCATCTTCTCGAACAGCGGGACCTGCTCGAGGAAGTCCTCGTACTGCCGTGGGGTGCAGAAGCCCATGACGGGCTCGACGCCGGCTCGGTTGTACCAGGAACGGTCGAAGAAGACGATCTCGCCCGCGGCCGGCAGTTGTGCGACATAGCGCTGGAAGTACCACTGGCCCGCTTCCCGTTCAGTGGGCTTGTCAAGCGCCACGATGCGGGCCCCTCGGGGGTTGAGGCGCTCGGTGAAGCGTTTGATCGTGCCGCCCTTCCCCGCGGCGTCGCGCCCCTCGCACACGATCACGATGCGCCGGCCCTGCTCGCGCACCGATCTCTGCAGCTTCAGGAGCTCGATCTGCAGGATCCGCTTCTGGCGCTCGTAGACCTTCCGCCTCAGCTTCTCCGCGTAGGGATAGTTCTCCTGCCAGGTCCGCAGCGGCTCTCCCTGCCCGTCGCGCAGCACCGGACGCTCCGGCCGGGCCTCATCCACCGACAGCCCGTCCAGCAAGTCCTCCCCGTCCTTGTCTTCCGATGCCACGCCGTCTCCTCTCATCGACACGTGCCACCATCCTTCTACTTCCCGCCATTGAGCACTACTCCGTGGAGATCGGGACTGTGTGCCCGTGCGTCTGCGCCCCGTCCGTCGCCGCCCCGTTCACAACAGCTCTTCGAGCCGCCGCAGGCTCCGCTCTCCCTCCCGTCGTACGCCGAGCGGCACCAACGCGGCACGCCCCGGCACTCGCACCCCACCGGTGAACGCCACCCGGGTGCCGTCGCCGTCCGGGGACGCGGCGACGCCGATCAGCAGGAACCGGCTCTGCAGCCAGCACCAGCCGGGCCGCTGTTCCCCGTGCAGCCGGGCCCGCATCCCGTACTTGCTGCGGGCCAGCGCCTCCACCCTCGCGCCATCCCTCCGTACGACCCTGAGACCGCGCATGTCGGGCACGATCTGTCCGAAGGCGCCCTCCAGATCGAACAGCAGAGCCCTTACGTGATCGCACGGAGCTGCCACGTGTCCCTTGGTGACATGGGCGCCGGGGATGGCGGCGGCGAGCACGTGCAGTCGCCGCACGGGGTCCAGGTCAGCTGTGGGCCACCCACCGGTCGTGTCATGTCCGTTCATGAGGTCCACGCCTTCCTGAAGGTGTCGCGTGCCCGGTGCAGCCGGGACTTGACGGTGCCGACGCGGATGTCGAGCAGCTCGGCCGCGGTCCGCTCGTCCAGGCCCTCCACGTCACGCAGGACGAGTACCGCCCGGTGCTCCGGGGACAGCCGCTCCAGTACGTCACTGATGTCGGCGGCGAGTTGGGGGTCACCGCGTGAGGGCAGAGTGCTCAGGTCGGCGGGCACCGCGCGGGCGGAGCGCCGGGCGAGCCGGACGGCCTCGCGCACCGCTATGGCACGGACCCAGCCGTGCAACGCCGCCGGTTCCTTGAGGGAACGCAGCGAACGGAACACCGCCACGAGGGCCTCCTGCGCGGCGTCCGGTCCCTGGTCCAAAGCGATGGGCCCGCAGATGCGGCCTACGTAGGGGGCGAGTTCGTCCAGCAGCACGGCCATGGCGAGCGTGTCGCCGCCCTGCGCCGCCCGCACCCTTCGCGCCGTTTCCTCATCGGACACGTACGGCATCTTCCTCACGCATGGTGTCCTCCGGCAGGGCCACGCCCTGCCGGAGGGCGGGTACCTCGCGCCGGGCGACCCGGAGCGCGGCACCGCACAGCAGCGCGCACAGCGGGGTGTAGAGCCCGAGGTTGAGCCGGTAGAAGGCGGACCCGGTGTCCTGCGCGAAGAGCCAGTAGATACCCGCCAGCGTGCGCAGGCACAACCCGCCCGCCACGGCGAGTGTTCCGAGCCGGAGCAGGCGGTGCGGGCGCCGGGCCTGGGCGACGACGAAGCCCGCGGCCGTCGAGAGGAGCGCGGCGAGCGGCAGGACGACCGGCGGGCTGAACGGCACCTCGCTGCCCAGGACCGCGTACGACAGACTCTGCTCGTCGTCGGCCGGCCAGGTGGAGCCGGTCGCCCAGTAGAGGTGGAACAAGGCGTCCACGGTGAGCACCGAGGCAAGCACTGCGGCGGCTCGCTGTGCCGTGCGGTCGGACATGAGACCTCCTGCGTCGAGAATCGATACCCACCAGAGGAGGCATCCGCGGCAGACGTTCCCTCGGATGTGACGGATTCTGTCGGCGGGAAGCGGGGCGGCGCCGCGGGCAATACCCCAGCCGGTGAGAGCCTCCAGCGCCCGAGCGGCCACGCCTCGCCCCGTGCGCCACGGCCGATCAGGCATACGCAGCAGTGAACGCGGGCCCCGGTCTCCAAGATATCTTGCTCGGGCGAAGGCAAGGAGTCGAAGATGGACGCGCAGAACGCCCAGAACGCGGTGGACGCACAGAATCCTCAGGACGCGCAGGGGACGGCCGAGCGACTGCGGGCGATCAGTGGTGAGTTGTCGGACCGTTTCTATGAGCGGGCCGACGTGGTGCGGACGCTGGTGGTGACGCTGCTGGCCGGACAGCATTCGCTGGTGCTCGGGCCGCCCGGAACGGCGAAGTCCGAGATGGCCCGAGAGCTCACGGGCAGGGTCGAGGGGGCGTCCTACTGGGAGATCCTCCTGTCGAAGTTCACCGCGCCGACGAGGATGTTCGGCCCCATCGACGTCGCCGCACTGGCCCGGGGTGAGTACCGCCAGGTCTACGACGGCCGCGCGACGACCGCGCATGTCGCGTTCATCGACGAGATATTCAAGTGCTCCACGGCGGCGTTGAACGAGACGCTGGGCTACCTCAACGAGCGGATCTACCACCCCGAGAGCGGCGGCGAGCCGATCCGCTGCCCCCTGATCGGGGCCATCACGGCGAGCAACGAACTGCCCGGCGGAGAGGATTCGGCCGCGATCTACGACCGGCTCCTCGTACGGATCGAGGTCGGCTACCTGGAAGATCCCTCGAACTTCGCCGCGCTGGTCCGTTCCGCCGTCGGCCGCCCCAAGGCACCGAAACGGACCACCATCGAACTGGCCGCGTTGCAGCACGCCGTGAGCGCTTCCGTCCCGGCGGTGGACGTCCCCGACGTGATCGTGGACGCGGTGTGCACGCTGCGGGCCGCCCTGCGCCGCAAGGAACTCGTCGCCTCCGACCGCCGCTGGCGGCAGGCGGTGAACCTGCTCCAGGCCTCCGCGTACCTCGACGGCCGCCCGGCGGTCGCCGAGACCGACCTGTCGGTGCTGACTCACGTGCTGTGGGACTCCCCCGCCGAGCGTCCGACCGTCGAGCGTGAGGTGCTGCAACTCGTCAACCCTGACGCCAAGGAGGCTCTCGACCTGGCCGACACCATCGAGGAGCTGGAGGCCCAACTCGATGCCATGGCAGGGCAGTCCCGCGAGGCGCTGAGCGATTGGGTCATCAAGCAGGCCCACAACAAGCTCGCCACGGCGGGCAAGCGGCTGGAGAAGCTGCGCGACGAGGCCGCGGGCGCCGGACGCTCCACCGCCGCCATCGACCGGGTCACCGGCCGCCAGCGCGCCGTCCGCGCCCGCGTTCTCACCGAAGCCCTCGGTCTTGACGCGAGCATGATGCAGGCCCAGCTCTGACTGAACACCGGGGGATCAGGAACAAGACCGTGGCCGAGACACCGGGCACACTCGACGAGCTGGCGAACCGGGGCGGAAAGTGGCTGGGCCTGTCCACCTCCACTGCCGTGCGGCACACCGCGGCCGTGGTCGCGGACCGGTTCGAACAGATCACATGGCACGACACCTACGACCAGTCGGCCGGACTGCGCGAGCTTGCCGAGGAGTTGAACGCGCACTTCGACCACGCCACCGACCTGCTGACCGACGCTTTCCTGGCCGCCTACAAAGTCAGCCCGCGGTTGCGCGAGCGCGAGGAGATGGTCCCCTCCCGGTTGCTCAACCACCAGGTCATCACGGCGCTGTTGGAGACACCGGAGTTCGCCGGGCTTCGCCGCGAGACGGGCGGCGACCCCTACGCCGCCGCCATGGCCGTTCTCGCCCAGGCCACCACCCTGCGCCGGATCCTTGAGCGCTCCCGGGACGCCCAGGAACAGGCCGAGCAGGCGGACAGGGCTCAGCAGGACGCCGACGGCGCGGCGACCGCCGTGAGCGAGGCTCTCCAGCAGGCCGCCGACGGGGCGGACGAGGAAGGCACCGTGCCGGACCCGGCCGCCCACGCCGTCCAGCAGGCGATCGAGGCCGCCGAGGCCACCGCTGCCGATGCACGCCAGGCCGCGCGGAACGCCGCACGGGTTCTCGCGGCGGCGGCACCCGGCATCCGTGCCGGAGCGGGGAGCGCGGCGGCGAAGGCCGCCGAAGCCGTACGGGATGAGGCAGCGCTGATGCGGGCGTGGGGCGTCGGCCCCGGCGATCTTGAGCGGATGTCGTTCGACGAGCGTGCCCGACTCGCCGAGCGGCTGCGCACCGGCCGTCTCGCCCAGTGGGCCGAACTGATCGGCCGCTTCCGGCAGATGGCCGGTGGTGAGCGCGCCCGCAAGGTGGAGAACGCCACCGGGGAGCTGGTCGGCGTCACACTCGGCGACGACCTCTCCCGCGTCATCCCCTCCGAGCTGGCCAACCTCGGCCTGCCCGAGCTGCGTGCTGTGTTCGCCGCGCGTTACGCCGCCGGAGAGCTGATGCTCTACGACATCCAGGGAGAGCAGACCACCGGCAAGGGCGCCGTCATCGCGTGCGTGGACACGTCGCACTCCATGTACGTGGCAGGGCCCGGCGGAGTCACCCGGGAGGCGTGGGCCAAGGCGTGCGCACTGGCACTGCTCGATCAGGCCCGCCACGCCAAGCGTGACTTCGTCGGCATCCTGTTCTCCGCCGCCGACAAGCTCCAGGTCTTCCGCTTCCCGGCCGACAAGGCCGCCGACATCGGCCAGGTGCTCGACTTCGCGGAGACGTTCCTCGGCGGGGGCACCAGCTACCAGAGGCCGCTGACCGCGGCCGCCGAGCTGCTGGAGGAGGAGTTCAACGACGCCGCCCGCACCCGTGGCGACATCGTGATGCTCACCGACGACGAATGCGACGTCACCGAGGAATGGACGCGCGGCTGGAACGACGCCAAGCACCTGCTGGGCTTCCGTGTCTTCGGCGTGGCCATCGGCGCTCCGCGCGCCGCCGACGCCGGTTCGGTCCTGGAGGCCCTGTGCGACAACCTCCGCTCCATCGAGGACTTCACCGACGTCCACGCCGCCGCCGACCTCTTCCGCGTGATCTGACCCGGCCGGCTTCCCCTCCCGCCCCCCGGTTCCAGCGCGCTGAAACCATCGTGAAACCCCGCTGAATGCGCCCTGCCGCAACCTCTGCGGCATGACCACTTCGACACCGTCCTCGCTCGCCATCGCGGCCACGGGGCTGCGCAAGGCCTACGGGGACAAGACGGTCCTCGACGGCATCGACCTGGCAGTACCCCAAGGCACGATCTTCTCGCTGCTCGGCCCGAACGGGGCCGGCAAGACCACCGTCGTCAAGATCCTCTCCACTCTCATCACGGCCGATACGGGCGACCTGCGCGTAGGCGGCCACGACCTGGCCGTCGACCCGCAAGCCGTGCGGGCCGGAATCGGCGTCACCGGGCAGTTCTCCGCCGTCGACGGCCTGATCACCGGTACGGAGAACATGCTCCTCATGGCCGACCTGCACCATGTCCCCCGCGGTGAAGGCCGCCGGGTCGCCGCCGAGTTGCTTGAGCGCTTCGACCTCACCGAGGCCGCGAACAAGCCCGCATCCACCTACTCCGGCGGCATGAAACGCCGCCTCGACCTCGCCATGACGCTGGTCGGCGGCCCGCGCATCATCTTTCTCGACGAACCGACCACGGGTCTCGACCCGCGCAGCCGCCACAACATGTGGGCCATCATCCGCGAGCTCGTCTCCGGTGGCGTGACCGTCTTCCTCACCACCCAGTACCTGGAGGAAGCCGACCAACTCTCCGATCGCATCGCGGTGTTGAGCGACGGCAGGATCGCTGCCGAAGGCAGCGCCGAGGAACTCAAACGGCTCATCCCCGGCGGGCACGTCCGGCTGCGCTTCTCCGACCCGGCCGCCTACCGGTCCGCCGCCCTCGCGCTCCGTGAGGTCACCCTCCCCCAAGCTCTCGGCTTCGCTCGAGCAGGGACCCCCATCGACGAGGCGCTGTCGTTGCAGATCCCCAGCGACGGCAGCCAGCGCGAGCTGCGCTCCATCCTCGACTGGCTCGACTCCGCCGACATCGAGGCCGACGAGCTGACCGTGCACACCCCCGACCTCGACGACGTCTTCTTCGCCCTGACCAGCGGCACCAACCGGCCCACCGACCAGCGCGAGGAGGCCGTCCGATGAGTTCCCTGCCGCTCGCCGTACGCGACTCGTCCACGATGCTGCGCCGCAACCTCCTGCACACGCGGCGCTACCCGTCCCTCACCCTGAACATCCTGCTCACGCCGATCGTCCTACTGCTGCTCTTCGTCTACGTCTTCGGCGACGTGATGAGCGCGGGCATCGGCGGTGGCGGCGCGGACCGCTCCGACTACGTCGCCTATCTCGTCCCCGGCATCCTGCTGATGACCATCGGCGCCACCCCGGCCGGGACCGCGGTGTCCGTCTCCATGGACATGACCGAGGGCATCATCGCCCGCTTCCGTACGATGGCCATCCACCGCGGCTCCGTGCTCATCGGGCATGTCGTCGGAAGCGTGCTGCAGGCGGTCATGAGCGTGACCCTCGTCGGCGCCGTCGCCGTGGCCGTCGGGTTCAGGTCCACCGACGCCACGGCTCTGGAATGGCTTGCGGCGTTCGGGCTGCTGATCCTTGTCGCCCTGGCGTTCACCTGGATCGCGGTCGGGGCGGGGATGGCCAGCCCGAATCCAGAGGCGGCCAGCAACAACGCGATGCCGCTGATGATCCTCCCCCTCATCTCCAGCGCCTTCGTCCCGGTCGACGCCATGCCGGGCTGGTTCCAGCCGATCGCAGAGCACCAGCCGTTCACCCCGGCCATCGAGACCCTGCGCGGCCTGCTCCTCGGCAGCGAGATCGGCAACAACGGCTGGATCACCATCGCCTGGTGCCTGGGGTTGGCCGCGGTCGGCTACCGCTGGTCGACGTCGTTGTTCAACCGCGCCCCGAAGTAAGCACGCGGGTCGCCTCCCACAGCTCGTCCCGCTCCAGGGCGGCGTACCGCGACACCGCGTCGGCGTACGCCGCCCGGTCGGCGTCCTCGGCGGCCTGCCGGGCACGGGCCGCCGACATCGTCGGCTGGAACTCGCGCAGCACCCGCAGCCGTTCGGCCAGCGCGATCATCCGTACGGCGGCGGCCTCGCCGGACACGAGATCCGCCATGCCGAGCGCGTGCAGCACCGTACCGAACACGGGGAGCTCCACGGGCGAGCGTGACGGGCCACCGAGCAGCGTTCCCAGCCGCCTGCGCAGCCGGTCGACCGGCTGCACGACGAGTTCGAGACGGCCGGCGTGCGCGTGCGCCGTCACCGCCGCCGACTGGATCTGAAGCGCCCATGGGTCGAGCCAGGGGTCGCCGCCGTGCAACGAGCCGGCCTCGGGCATCCGCTCCAGGGCGCTGCGCCACAGGCCGAGCCCGACATCCGTAAGGCCGCGGGCGAGCGCTATCTCGGCACGGGTGCCGAGATCGGGGCTGTAGAAGGTGTCCTCCTGCGGGGTGTTGTCACCCTCCGCCTGCCGCAGCCAGTACTCGGCCTCCTCGGGGTCGCCGCGCTGCAGGCAGGCGAGGACGAGGGCCGAGCGGATGCCGATGTAGTCGTGCTCGTCGCCGAGCCGCGGCAGCACGTCGAGCGCCGCCGTGAGGTGCTCGTACGCGGCCGTGCCCTGTCCCGCCCGCAAGCTCAGCTCGCTCAGCCGGGAATGCCCCATGAGCTGCAACAACGGGTTGTCGACCGGGGTCAGCGCGGCGATCATCCGGCGAGCCGCTGCGAGCGCGCGGTCGATGTCGTGCTCGTACTCCCACGCATAGGTGGCCACGCACTCGGCGATACCGGCGACCAGCGGCCGCGTGCTCGCGCAGAGCGTGTGCAGCACGTCGTAGTCGGGGGGCCGTATCTCGGGGACCGCGCTCAGCACCACCGCGACCGCACGCGGCAGTGTGTCCGGCGGGGCCGCGGGAAGTCGCCGGAGAGTGACGAGCTGGCGTACGGCACGCGGGCCGTAGTTCATGAACAGGCCCCCCGTGCACAACACCGCGGCGGCGCGGGCGACTTCGACGTACTCGGGCCCGGGATAGTAGTGCGACAGCGGCGGGCCGGTGTCCGCGGCGAGGGTCGCGAGGCGGGGGTAGTTGGAGTCGGTGGACCACAGCGCGGCGAGGACGGCGGTGAGGGCTGCGGTGGCGGGGCCGTCCGCACGGGCCAGGGCGTGCCGCAGGGCCGGTACGAGGTTGTCCTGTTCGGCCCTGATCCGTTCCCGGGCGGCCAGCGGTCGTGAGCCGAAGAGCGCGTCGTGGTACGCGACTCCGAAGTCCCGCGCCCAGGTGAGGAACCGGCCGACGGCCTCTTCGTCCTCGCCGGCCTCGGTGCGCCGGGCCGCGCTGAACTCCCGTACGGACTCAAGCATCCGGAACCGCACGCCGACCGGGGTGTCCGTGACGGTGAGCAGCGACTGACCGGCCAGCTGCTCGAGCAGGAACAGCGCATCCTCGCCGAGGACCTGCTCCGCCGCTTCGCCGCAGAACCCTCCGGGGAAGACGGACAGCGTGCGCAGCGCCGCTCCGGCGTCCTGCCCGAGCAGGTTCCAGCTCCACTCCACGACCGCGTGCAGCGTGCGGTGGCGCTCCGGCACGTCCCGCGCCCCGCCGCGCAGGAGTGCGAACCGGTCACCGATGCGGCGGGCGATGTCCGGTACCGAAAGGACCCGTACCCGTGCCGCGGCCAACTCCACGGCGAGCGGCAGTCCGTCGAGGTGACGGCACAGCTCGGCCACCGCGTCCGGCGGCAGCCGCACGCCGCTCCTGGCGGCCCGGGCCCGCTGTGTGAACAGCTCCACCGAGGTGTCGGGGCCGAGCTCCGGCAGCGCGTACACCGCCTCCGACGTGAGGTCCAGCGGGGCGCGGCTCGTGGCGAGCACCCGCAGCTCCTTCGAGGACGAGACCAGGGCGTGTACGAGGTCGGCGGCGCCCCGGATGATCTGCTCGCAGTTGTCGAGGACCAGCAGGGCGGGCCCGGAGCCGAGCACGCCGAGGATGCCGGACACCGGGTCGGCCGCGGTGTGGCCGCTCACGACGCCGTGCCGCCCCTCGCCCGCGCCGAGCGCGGCGGCCACCTCCGTGGCCACATCCTCGTCCGCGATGACTCCGGCGAGCGGCACGAAGTGCACCACGCGCTGCTCGGCCCGGCGGCTGACGGCGTGCGCGAGCCGGGTCTTGCCGAGGCCGCCGGGGCCGACGACGGTGACGACGCGGGAGGCCTGCAACAGCCGCTCCACCGCCGCGATGTCCTCGTCACGCCCGATGAGCGGGTTCGGCTCGTGCGGCACGCCGTGCCGGACCACGGGGGCCTCGCCGTGCAGCAACTCCTGCTGTACGGCCTTGAGTCGGGCGCCGGGTTCCGTGCCGAGCGCATCGCGCAGTTCACGGCGGTAGGCCTCGTACCGCGTCAGGGCGGAGGAAGGGCCCGCCGTCGCCGCCTCGCCGCGCAGCGACTCGGCGAGGACTTCCTCGTCGCGCGGATGCTGCGAAGCGGTCTCGGCCAGTGGCCCGGCCGCCTCCGCGTGCCGTCCGAGGCGGGCGAGCGCGAGCGCCCGCGCGCGCACGAGCGCGCCCCGGACGGGAGCACGTTCGGTGCGCAACGCGGCTACGGGGTCGTCGGTGTCGGCTGCCCCGACAGGGGTGCCTTCCCACAGCGCGAGCCCGGATTCGGCCGCGGCCAGCGCTCCCGCGTGGTCCCCGGCCCTGGCCCGCTCCGCGCTCACGGCGGCGTGCCGCAGCAGGGCGGAGCTGTCGATCCGGTCCTCGGCGAGGGCGAGCCGGTATCCGGTCGGCGTGCTCGCGATGACGTCGGCGCCCAGCTGCGTCCGCGCCCTGGACACGAGGACCTGCAACGCCTTGCCAGGACGCTCCGGCAACGCGTCCGGCCACAACCCCGCCACCAGCTTTTCGGTGCTGCAGCCCGTGCCCACGTCCCCCGCGAGGAGCGCGAGGAGGCCGCGGAGACGGGGCGCTGTGACCTCCTGCCCGCGGTAGGCGACACGCGGCAGCAGGGTCAGGTCGGTGGTCACCCGTGCAGATTAACCAAGGCGCCGACGGCCGCCCCAACTGCCGCCACGGCCGGACGGGATCTCAGCCGGGCATCTCCTCGATACGTTCGTGGTTGAGCAGAAGCCAGGGGCAGCAGCAAGCCGCCGCCCGCCATGCGGACGCCACCCCGCCGCTCCGGAGCCCGGCTGTCAGGGAGTGTCACCGGACCAGTCCAGGCGCCGCCGGTCGCCGGGGCGGACGGCTCGCCTCTGAGCGCCCTCACGAAGGTGTTCGGGGCGCGGGTCGTACATCGCCCGCCCGCCGGCGCCGAAATGCCCGAGCTCCGTGGGCAGGGCGACACCCGTATCGATCTCGCCCTTCGTCCAGCCGGTGACATCCAGCAACAGCCCGTCCAGCGGCCCGCCGACCAGCTCGGCATAATCCCGTCCCGGCTGCGGGCCCCGCCGGGGGTCGTCATGGTCCTGGCCGTAGATCCGGCCGCGCAGCAACTCCTCATCCCTGTCCATGCGTCCCACCCTCGCAGCCGCCACTGACAATCCGGGCCTGCTCAGGATCGCGCGGAAGGATGTCACTGTCCCGGCAGCGGCAACGGCAGCTCCGGATGGTGACGCAGTGCCTCCAGAACGGCGCGGATCGCCGCTCGAGGCGGTGAGCCGCGGCGGATCGCTGCCGTGATCGTGCGTGTCACCGGAGTGGCGAGTTCCCTGGTGGCGACGTGGTAGCGCCGGTCGACCGCAAGGCCGGGCAGCAGGGCGATCGACAGTCCGGCCTCGACGTGCTGCAGGGTCATCATGTAGTTGCTGAACCGGCACACCACCCGCGGCTCGAAGCTCGATTGACGGCACAGTCGTAGCGCCAGATTGGCCATGTACGACTGCGGTATGTCGAACGCCCACGGCTCGTCCGCGTAGGCCGCGAGGTCCACGGCACCGCGCCCGACCGCGGGATGCCCGGGCGGGACCACCAGCAGGACCGGGTCGGTGGCCAGCGGCACGATGTCGATGTCCGGTCCGAGCGGCAGCTCGTCGAAGTCCGTGGTCGTGACGATGATGTCCGCGTCGCCGCCCCGCAGCGCGGGCATGCTCGCGTGCGGTTCCAGCTCGAGGAGTTCGACGTCGAGGTGCGGATGCTCGCGTGCGAGGCGGCTCACCGCCGGGACGGCCATCGTGTGGATCGCGCTCTGGAACGCCCCGAGCCGCACAAGCCCGGCCGGTTCCTCGCCGAACCCGCGCAGCTCCGCCTCCACGCTGTTCATGTGGTCGAGAATCGCCCGCGCACGGCGAGCGAGGATCAGCCCGGCCGGGGTAAGCCGCACCCGGCATCCTGTTCGTTCGAGCAGTTGCGTGCGCGTCTCCGTCTCGAGGACGGCGAGCTGCTGGGACACGCTCGACGGGCTCAGGTTCGCGGCCTGGGCGACCGCACGAACCGTGCCCAGCGTGTCGAGCTGGCTCAGGAGTCGCAGCCGCAAGGGGTTCATCACGCCCTCATTGTTGTGCGGTTTTCCCGTACAGGAAAGCCGGAATCGTGAGATGGACGTGTCGCTCAGCCGCCGCCTACCGTCGACGGCATGACCACCTCGACCACCGCCCCGCTGCCGTCCACCGAGACCTTCTGGACCGATGCCGAGAAGCATCTCGTGCGCTACGGCGGCGAGTTCACCCGCGAGATCATCGACCGTGCCGCCGGGAGTTTCCTGTTCACCGCGGACGGCCGCAAGATCCTCGACTTCACCTCCGGCCAGATGAGCGCGATCCTCGGCCACTCGCACCCGGAGATCGTCGCGACCGTCCAGCGGCAGGTGGCGACCCTCGACCATCTCTTCAGCGGCATGCTCAGCCGCCCGGTGGTGGACCTCGCCCGGCGACTCGCCGACACGATGCCCGCACCACTGGAGAAGGCGCTGCTCCTGACGACCGGCGCCGAGTCCAACGAAGCCGCCATCCGGATGGCCAAGCTCGTCACCGGCAAGCACGAGATCGTCTCGTTCGCACGGTCCTGGCACGGCATGACGCAGGGCGCCGCGTCCGCCACCTACAGCGCCGGACGCAAGGGCTACGGGCCTGGCGCGCCGGGCAACTTCGCCATCCCCGTGCCGAACACGTACCGGCCCGACTTCACGACGGACGACGGCTCGCTGGACTGGCGCCGCCAGCTGGACTTCGCCTTCGACCTGATCGACGCCCAGTCGACCGGCAGCCTGGCCGCGTGCCTCGTCGAACCCATTCTCAGCTCCGGCGGAATCATCGAGCCGCCCGTCGGGTATTTCGCGGCGCTGCAGGCCAAGTGCCGGGAGCGCGGCATGCTGTTGATCCTCGACGAGGCCCAGACCGGCCTGTGCCGCACCGGGACCTGGTACGCGTTCGAGCGCGACGGCGTCGTTCCCGACATCCTCACGCTGTCCAAGACACTGGGCGCGGGTCTGCCCCTGGCAGCTGTGGTGACCAGCGCCGAGATCGAGCAGGAGGCGTACGAGCGCGGGTTCCTGTTCTTCACCACGCACGTCGCCGACCCGCTGGTGGCCGCGGTCGGCAACACCGTCCTCGACGTCCTGATCGGCGACAAGCTCGACGAGCGCGCGCGATCGCTCGGCGCGTTCCTCCACCACGGCCTGACGGACATCGCCACGCGGCACGCGGTCGTCGGCGACATCCGTGGCCGGGGCCTGCTGGCCGGGCTCGAACTCGTCGTCGACCGCGAGACGAAGCAGAACTCGAACGAGCTGGGGGCGCAGGTCACCCGGCGCTGCCTCGAACTCGGCCTGCACATGAACATCGTCCAACTCCCCGGCATGGGCGGGGTCCTGCGGATGGCGCCGCCACTGACCGCCACCGAGGACGAGCTCTCGCTCGGCCTGACGATTCTGGACGAGGCGATAGGCGAGGCCTGCACCGCACTCTGATGATGCCTCGCCCCGGGACTACACCGTCGCGGCCGTGTTCCGCTGGGTCCAGAATCGGCGGACCGCCCACGCGGTGCCGAGCACGGCGCATGTCCAGACGATGACCTCGGCGACCACAATGGACGGGGTGATCGTGAGGTGCGGCCTGGGCGGCATCACGATCATCTGCGCCGCGGCCCCCGCCGGAACCACCAACGCGGCAAGCAGACCGATCGCCCCGGGGCGCCTGATGGCCGAGCCGAGCGCACCGAGGACCAGCCCGAACGGCACCCCCACCGCCACCCAGACACCCGTGTCCGTACCGGCGTCCGCGACGGTGGCGTCCGTGACGTAGTACGCCACCGTCGCGCCCACCAGCGAAAGTGCTCCCACAACTGCGCCCCGCGTAAGGCTTCTGGCCAGCCAGCCCGTAAGCACTGCCAGCGCGGCCCAGGACCAGCCTGCATCGAACAGCAGACTGAGCACCTTGGCCGTCATGCCCACGACCGTGCCCGTCAACGGCATCCCGAGCTCTGAGTACGGGGACGAGAGCGCGTTGACGAGCGCCGTCGCCGCCCCGAACGCCACCCCGATCGCGAAGCCCCCCGATATGATCTTCATGTCTGCACGATATCGGCTGAACAGGATTCTCCCGCGTCACAGGGGAAGTTGACCCCGGCCGGGCCCCGGCGGCCCCGCCACTGACCGGGTGGTCCGGTCACGCGACCAGGCGCAGCCAGGCCTCCGCGAGTGCGGCGTGACCAGCCGGAGTGGGGTGGACGCCGTCCGTGGCCCAGTACTCCGGCCCGGCCTTCGCGGCGAGCTCGGCGAACATGTCGTCTGCGGCGAGCAGTTGCGCGCCGTACTCGCGGGCGAGCTTGCGCACGGCCTGGATCTTCGGGTCCAGGTCGGTGCGCCATTCCTTTCGCTCCTCCTCTCCGATGAGTGCGGCACCGGCCTCGACGACGCCGTGGATCGGCAGGAGGAACGGCTCCATGAGGATCAGTTCCGTGCCCGCCTCGGCGAGGGGAGCGAGCAGGCGGTCATAGCCCGCTTCGAACTCCTCCACGGGGATCACGTATCCCTCTGGGTCCAGCGTGTGCCAGCCCATGTCGTTGACCCCGACGAGGATCGTCACCACGTCCGGGCGCGCGTCGAGCACGTCTGTCTGCCAGCGGGCTTCGAGGTCCATCACCTTGTTGCCGCCGATCCCGGTGTTCAGCCAGGTCACGGGGCGGTCCGGGTGTCGCAGTCCCCACTCGCCCGCGACGCGCAGCGGGAAGCCGAAACCGAGACCGTCCTCGCTCGCGAGCCGTTGGCAGTCGGTGATCGAATCACCGGTGAACATCACGGTGCTTCCAGGCCGGACAGTGATCGTCATGTGCGCTCCTTGAACTCGGGTGAGGAGAGGAAGGCGGAAACCCGCAGCCACAGCCGGTCGGGTACCCGCCGGACCTCTCGAAAGCTGCCAGACCTCACCGACACCGGATCGACAGCCCCCGATATGCCGCCGACACCACGGCTCCGCCACCCGGTCACCCCACCGGTCCCCCCTGGTCCCCGCAGCACGATTCCGTTGCGACCGTGGAAGGCACTCCCTCATCAGGTACCTAGTTGGTACCTTTGCGTTATGCCGTCTCTGAACGTGACTTTCACCGACGAGGAGCTCAAGGGTGTCCGCGCGGCCGCGGCAGCCGAGGGCAAGAGCCTCAAGCAGTACCTGCACGACCTCGGGGTCCGTGAAATGGAGCGCCAGAAGTTCGTCGCCGGCGCCTCCGCATGGGCCGACCGGCTGCGGGCCGAGTTCGACACGGCCATCCCCGAGGAGATCCCGCCCTCCGCGCGTCACGAGGGGTCCGCGGCCGCCTGATGGTTCTGTACGTAGACGTCTCCTGGCTCCTGGACGTCCAGGAGTTCGCTGTCACCCCCGAGGACATGACCGTGTCGGACTACTCCGCGCTGGTCGCCGCGGTCGCACGCCACAAGACGAAGCTGCCGACCCTGGAATCCGCCGACCCGGACGCCGCCTGGCGCGCGGCCGCCCTGCTGCACACCATCGTGCGCCTGGAGCCACTGCCCTACCGCAACAGCCTGTACGCGGCATTCGTGGCCGCCCAGTACATGGACCAGTCCGGCGAGGGCATCGACCCGCCCTACGGAGCGCTCTCCGATCTCATCCGGAAGATCCGCGACAGCCGCATCAGCGTCTACGCCGTCGCCGACCAGATCAGGTCCTGGAAAGTCTGACCCGGCTTTCACCGTTCGCCGTGCGGCTTGCCGTCCGGCGCAATGGCGCGATGCGGCGGACTGACGTTCCGCTTCTCGGGTAGTAGGCACCTCGCTCTCCCGCTTTCCCGCTGGTTGCCGAGGAGGCTCGGATGATGTTCCACCCCCGTGAGCTGCGACGTTTCCCTCTGGAGCGGGGACCGGGCCGGTGAGGGGGCCGTCCCTGCTCTCCGGTGCGCTGGTCGGTATCGGACTTGCGGCGTTCGTCGACGAGATGGTCTTCCACCAGCTGCTGCACTGGCACCACTTCTACGACAAGGCATCGAGCGAGGCCGGCCTGGTCTCCGACGGGATCTTCCACGCCTTCGGCTGGCTGGCGATGGTGGCGGGCCTGTTCCTGTACGCGGATCTGTGGCGCCGGGGTGCCCGGCAACTCACCGCCTGGTGGTCGGGCCTGTGTCTGGGGCTCGGCGGCTTCCAGCTGTACGACGGCACGTTCCAGCACAAGGCGCTCGAGCTGCACCAGATCCGCTACGGCGTGGATCTTGCCCCGTACGACTGGACCTGGAACGTGATCGCCGTGGTGTTCCTGCTCGCCGGCGTGCTGCTTCTGGTGCGGGCCCGCCGATGACGGCTGTGGTCCTGATCCTGGCCACAGGCTGCAGCCTGGGCTATGTGATGGCAGCCGGGCAGCTGCGCCGACGCGGCGATCGCTGGCCGCACCGGCGTGACGCGGCGTTCTGCCTGGGCGGCGCGGTGCTCATCGCTTCGCTCACCGCCCCGTGGGACGGGTGGCCGCCCTTCACCGGGCACATGGCCGCCCATCTGGGTACCGGGATGATCGCCCCGCTGCTTTTCGTGCTCGGCCGACCGGTGACGCTGGCGCTGCGCGCGCTGCCGGTGGGTCCACGGCGGCGACTTCTCTCCTGCGTACGTTCCCGACCTGCGGCCCTGCTCGTGTGGCCGCCGCTTGCCGCGCTCGTGCACATCGCGGGCCTCTGGGCGGTGTACCGCACGCCGCTCCTGGCTGCCGGGCACCACCGGCCGTGGCTGCACACGCTGATCAGCGTGCATCTTCTGGCCTCCGGCGTCCTGTTCGCCTTCGCCGTCCTTGCCCTGGACCCGCTGCGCCATCGTGCCGGGTACGCACTGCGGGGCGGCGCCCTGTTGGCCGCATCGGCCGCGCACGGCATTCTGGCCAAGTCGCTGTACGCCACCGGGCCGCCCGGCACCTCCTACGCCGCGGCCGACCTGCACCTTGCTTCGTACGTCATGTACTACGGCGGCGACGTGGTCGGCATCGCCCTGGCCGTGCTGCTCGGGCACCAGTGGTACGCGGCCGGCGGCCGGGCTCTCGTACGGGCCCGGCGCACCCTCGATGCGGCCACGGAGACGCCAGGTCGGCCGTGGGGCAGGCAGGCTCCCCGGCCTCCCCATCCGCACACTCCATGACACACCGCGTAGCGCGGGCAGCGCGGGGTACCCGGCGCGCACCCGTCCCCGGAATCCGGAGGTCCCATGCTGTTCGAAACCGTCACCGTGCCCGATGGCGAGGGGTCACTCACCGGTGAACTGACCGTGCCGGACACGGCGTTCGGCGTCGCGGTCCTCGCCCACGGCAGCGACAGTTCTCGGCACAGTCCCCGCAGCCATGCCGTGGCCGATGTCCTGCACGACGCCGCACTCGGGACACTGCTCATCGATCTGCTCACCGCCGACGAAGCCGCGGCGGACAGGGAAACCGGTCGACACCGCTGGGACATCGAACTGCTGACGCACCGGCTGATCGCGTCCGTGGACTGGCTGGCCGTCCGCACCCCCGATCTGCCGCTCGGCCTGTTCGGCTCGAGCACAGGAGCGGCGGCCGCGCTCGGCGCAGCGGCCGCCAGGCCCGGCCTCGTGCACACGGTGGTCTGTCCCGACGGCCGCCCCGGCCTGGCCGGGGACGAGGTGCTCGGCCAGGTGTGCGCGCCCGTCCTGCTGCTCGCGGGAGGGCGCGACACCGAGGCACTTCGGCTCAACCGGCAGGCGGCCAACCGGCTGCGCGCCCTGAGCCGACTGCGGGTGATTCCCGATGCCACGCACCTGTTCGAGGATCCGGAAGCGCTGGACGAGGTCGCCGCGGTGTCGGCCCGGTGGTTCAACGGCATGGGGCTCGCGCAGCACTGAGCAGCCCCGGCGACGCACCCACGCAGCGGGGTGGTGCGTCGGGCGGCGCGCCCACACCGGCCGCCGCCCGCCCCCTCCTAACATGTGACCGGCATCACAGTGCGCTATCCCACATCCTCAGGTCATCATATGACCCGATCGCCGCATGGATTCAGAGCCGGACGGGCCGCACCCCGGACGGCACAGCACAGCGAGACGAGGATGGGCATGAACGACCAGGACAGGTCGGCACAGCCGCGCGCAGGCGTGGTGGGGCTCGGGGCCATGGGGCTCGGCATGGCGCGAAGTCTGCGGAACGCGGGCTTCGATGTGGGTGTTCATGATCTGCGCCCCGATGTGGCCGCCGCCTTCGCCGATGACGGTGGCACCGCCTTCGCCTCCGCCGGTGAGCTGGCCGCCTCCGTCGACGTCCTGGTCGGCGTCGTGGTCAACGCGGCGCAGGTCGAGTCGGTCCTGTTCGGCGCCGACGGCGCGGCCGAGCGGCTGCACCCCGGCTCCGTCTACGTCATGTGCTCCACGGCCGACCCCACCTGGTCCGCCGAGCTCGAACGGCGCCTGGCCGAGCGCGGTGTGCTCTATCTGGACGCTCCCATCTCCGGGGGTTCCGCACGGGCCGCCAGCGGCGAGCTCACCATGATGACCTCGGGCGCCCCCACCGCGTACGCGATCGCCGATCCGGTGCTCGATGCCATGAGCAGCACCGTCTACCGCCTGGGCGACGAGGCCGGGATCGGCTCCAAGGTCAAGGTCGTCAATCAACTCCTCGCGGGCGTGCACATCGCCGCGGCGGCCGAGGCGATGGCGCTCGGCATCAAGGCGGGTGTGCCCGCCGAGGCGCTCTACGAGGTCATCACGCACAGCGCGGGCAACTCGTGGATGTTCGAGAACCGCATGGCGCACGTGCTCTCCGGGGACTACACACCGCTGTCCGCGGTCGACATCTTCGTCAAGGACCTGGGTCTTGTGCTCGACGCCGCCCGGCCGGAAAAGTTCCCGCTCCCCCTGGCGGCCACCGCCCATCAGATGTTCCTGCAGGCGTCGGCCTCCGGTCTGGGCGGCGAGGACGACAGCGCGGTGATCAAGATCTTCCCGGGGATCGAGCTGCCCGGACTGGCCGAGCAGACCGAGCAGGCCGAGAAGTCGGAGGCCTGACATGGGAATCCGACTCGGCTGCATCGCCGACGACTTCACCGGCGCCACGGACCTGGCCAACAACCTGGTGCGCGCGGGCATGCGCGTGGTCCAGTTGATCGACGTACCGCAGACCGGCGCCGAGGGGCCGCCGGACGCGGACGCCGTCGTCATCGCGCTCAAGTCGCGGACCACACCGGCGTCCGACGCCGTCGAAGCCTCGCTGCGGGCGCTGGAGTGGCTGCGCTCCGCGGGCGCGGAGCAGATCTACTTCAAGTACTGCTCGACCTTCGACTCGACGCGGGCCGGCAACATCGGCCCCGTCACCGAGGCCCTGATGGACGCGCTCGGCACCGATTTCACGGTCGCCACCCCGGCGTTCCCCGACAACGGCCGCACCGTCTTCAAGGGGCATCTCTTCGTCGGCGACGTCCTGCTCAGCGAGAGCGGCATGCGCCATCACCCGCTGACCCCGATGACCGACTCCAACCTGGTGTCCGTGCTCGGCGCGCAGACCGCGCGCCCGGTCGGCCTCATCGACCACACCGTGGTGGCCGCCGGTGCCGAGGCGATCGTGCGGCGCGTCGACGCGCTGCGCGAGGAAGGTGTCGGTGCCGCGATCGTCGACGCCGTGTCGAACGACGATCTCGTACGGCTCGGCGCGGCGGTCAAGGATCTTCTGCTGGTGACCGCCGGGTCGGGTCTGGCGATCGGTCTGCCCGCGAACTGGGGCTTCGAGCCGTCCCCTGCGGCAGCCCAACTGCCCCCGCCCACGGGGCATCAGGCCGTCGTCTCCGGGTCGGTGTCCAGCGCCACCAACGGTCAGGTCCGGGAGTTCCTGCGCGGCGGCCGCCCCGCGTTCAGCGTGGATCCGCTGCGGATCGCGGCGGGTGAGGACGTGGCCGGACAGGCCCTGGACTTCGCCGCCGCGCACTTGGCCGACGGCCCGGTGCTCGTCTACTCCACCGAGGCGCCCGACGCGGTGAAGGACGTTCAGGGCCGTCTGGGCGTCGCCGAGGCCGGTGAGCTCGTCGAGCGGACCCTGGCCCGCGTCGCCCAGGGGCTCGTGGAGGCGGGTGTCCGTCAGCTCGTCGTCGCCGGTGGCGAGACGTCCGGCGCTGTCGTCCAGGCGCTCGGCCTCACGGGCCTGCGCATCGGACCGCAGATCGACCCCGGTGTGCCCTGGTGCGCGGCGGCCCTGCCCGGCGGGGACACGCTCCACATCACGCTGAAGTCCGGCAACTTCGGCGGCCCCGACTTCTTCACCACGTCCTTCGCCCACCTCGACGGGGAGACCGTATGAGCAAGCTCCCCAGGCCTACTGAAGGCAACGTGGACGCGGCACGCGCCGAGATCGTCCGGGTGGGCACCAGCCTGTTCGCCCGCGGCTACGTCCACGCGAGCGCGGGCAACATCAGCGCTCGGGTCGGCGACTCCCACCTGATCACACCCACCGACGCCGCCCTGGGCTTCCTGACCCCCGCGCGCCTCGCCCTGGTCGACGCCGGGGGCGAGCAGATCGCGGGCGACCGCGCCAGCAAGACCCTCACCCTGCACCGCCGCATCTATGCCGCCGACCCCACGGCACGGTTCATCATCCACACCCACTCCACGCATCTCGTCGCGCTCACCCTGGCCGGCGTGTGGAGTCAGGACGACGTGCTTCCGCCCCTCACGCCGTACTACGTCATGAAGGTCGGGCACGTACCGCTCATCCCCTACCACCGGCCCGGCGATCCCCTCGTGGCCGACCTGGTGACCGGCCACATCGCTGATCGTGCGGCAGGACGCACGCCGATCAGGGCCGTACTGCTCGACCGTCTGGGCCCGGTGGTCTGGGGTCCGGACGCCGCATCCGCTCTCGCCGTCCTCGAAGAACTCGAGGAAACGGCACGCCTCTGGCTCCTGACCGACCGTCGCCCCGAGCCGCTCCCCTCCCCCGCTCTCGACGAACTGAAGGCCGTGTTCGGCGCCTCTTGGTGACAGCACACCGCCGCGCACCGCCCGTCGGAGAATCCCCTGAGCCGCAGTAAGGATTCCGCATGTCCACGTCCACCACGTCGGCCGAGGCCCCCGACCTCGCCCGTGAGAACGCCGTGTTCCGCAAGGTCGTTCTCCGTATCGTCCCCTTCCTGATCCTCTGTTACGTCTTCTCCTACCTGGACCGCGTCAACGTCGGCTTCGCGAAACTGCAGATGTCCGACGACCTGGGCCTGAGCGAGGCGGCGTACGGCCTCGGCGCCGGCCTTTTCTTCATCGGCTACTTCATCTTCGAGGTCCCGTCGAACCTGATGCTGCAGCGCGTCGGAGCGCGCACCTGGATCGCCCGGATCATGATCACGTGGGGTCTGGTCTCGGGGGCGTTCGCGCTCGTCACCAACGAGACGATGTTCTACGTGCTCCGCTTCCTCCTCGGCGCCGCGGAAGCCGGGTTCTACCCGGGTGTCATCCTCTACTGCACCTACTGGTTCCCCTCGCACCGACGGGCCCGCGTGATCGCGATGTTCATGTCGGCGATCCCCGTGGCCGGGATCTTCGGCAACCCGCTCTCCGGCTGGATCATGGACCGCTTCCAGGGGGTCAACGGTTGGCAGGGCTGGCAGTGGATGTTCCTGCTCGAGGCGATTCCGGCGCTGCTCATCGGTGTCGCCACGGTGTTCTACCTCGACAATGGTGTGCGCAGCGCCAAGTGGCTCTCCGACGAGGAGAAGGACATCGTCGAGGCGGCGATCGCCAAGGACACCGCACACCAGAAGCACAGCCGCGTGTGGGACGGCTTCCGCGACCCCAAGGTGTGGCTGATGTGCCTCATCTACTTCTGCTTCGTGATGGGCCAGTACGCCCTGACCTTCTGGATGCCCACCTTCGTCAAGTCGACCGGCATCGACGACAACTTCACTATCGGCGTGCTCAGCGCCGTGCCGTTCGTGGCCGCGCTGATAGCGATGAACCTGTTCGGACGCTCCGCGGACAAGCGCCGCGAGCGCCGCTGGCACCTGGTCGTCCCCAGCCTCATGGGCGCCGTCGGCTTCTCCCTGGCCGCGAGTTGGAGCGGATCGACCGTCCTGTCCCTGATCGCCCTGTCCTTCGCCGCGGCCGGTGTCCTGACCTGCGCCCCGCTGTTCTGGTCGCTGCCCACCGCATTCCTCGGCGGCACCGCCGCGGCGGCCGGGCTCGCCCTGATCAACTCGGTGGGCAACCTGGCAGGCTTCGTCAGCCCCTACATGATCGGCGGGCTCAAGGACGCCACAGGCTCGACCGCCATCCCCATGTACGTCCTGGCCCTCAGCCTCGTCGTCGGCGCGGCGGCCGTGCTGACCACCAAGAAGGACGTCGTCAACCGATGACCGGGTCCGGTCCCGGCCCCACCGCAGGAGCAAGCATGCCGAGGTTCGCCGCGAACCTGTCCATGATGTACACCGAGCACGGCTTCCTCGACCGCTTCGCCGCGGCGTCCGCGGACGGCTTCGAGGCCGTCGAGTACCTCTTTCCCTACCCCTACGAAGCCGACGAGCTGCGCCGCCGGCTCGACGACCACGGTCTGCGGCAGGTGCTGTTCAACGCGCCTCCCGGAGCCTGGGATTCCGGGGAGCGTGGCATCGCCTCGCTCCCCGGCCGCGAGGCCGAGGTCCGCTCCGGGACCGAGCGCGCGCTGGAGTACGCAGCGGTGCTCGGCTGCGACCAGGTGCACGTGATGGCCGGTCTCCTGCCGCCGGAGGCGACGCCCGCCCAGCGGGCCGCGCACCGCGACACCTACCTGGCCAACCTGGCCCGGGCCGCCGAACAGGCCGCCGCCGTGGACGTCGACCTCCTGATCGAGCCGATCAACGGCCGTGACATGCCGGGCTACTTCCTGCACCGGCAGGCCGATGCGCATGCGATCGTGCAGGAGGTGGGCGCATCGAATCTCAAGGTGCAGCTCGACCTGTACCACTGCCAGATCGTGGAGGGCGACCTCACCACGACTCTGCGCCGCGACCTGCCCACCGGCCGCGTCGGCCATCTGCAGATCGCGGGCGTGCCCGACCGCCACGAGCCCGACCGGGGCGAACTCGACGTCCGCCATCTGTTCGACGTCGTGGACGAGTTGGGCTTCGACGGGTGGATCGGCTGCGAGTACATCCCCCGGGCCGGTACGAGCGAGGGGCTCGGCTGGCTCAAGAACTACCCCGGGCTCAAGAACTACCGAGGAGAACGCGCATGAGGATCGTCATCACCGGCGGCTTCGGCTTCCTGGGACGGCAGGTCGCCGACGCCTTGCTGAAGCGGCGAACCCTGTGCGGGGCGCCCATCGACCGTCTTGTGCTCGCCGACCGGTTCGTGCCCGCCGAGGCGGCGGTGGCCTCCGACCCCATGGTTGACGTCGTCCAGGGTGACCTGAGCGAGCGCCTCGACGAGATCTTCGCGCAGCCGGTGGACGTCCTGATCCACCTGGCGTCCGCGGTCTCGTCCGAGTGCGAGGCCGACTTCGACCTCGGCATGAGCGCCAACCTGGACACCACCCGCGCGCTGCTCGACGCGGCCCGCGCGCAGGCGGCCGACGGCGGGCCGACAGCCCGGGTGGTGTTCTCCAGCAGCGTCGCGGTCTACGGCTCCGACCCCGCGCTGCCGCTGCCGCCCGTGGTCAGCGAGTCGACGCTGCCCACACCGCAGTCCAGCTACGGGACGCAGAAGCGCATCTGCGAGCAGCTGGTCGCCGAGTACACGCGCCGGGGCTTCATCGACGGACGCGTGGCGCGCCTCATGACCGTCGCGGTGCGGCCGGGCAAGCCCAACGCGGCCGCCTCGGGCTTCCTCTCCGGCATCGTCCGCGAACCTCTCTCCGGCCTGCCTGCCACCTGCCCGGTCAGCCCCGGTCTACGGGTCGCCCTGGCCTCGCCGCGGCGCACCGTCGAGGGCATCCTGCGCATCACCGAGGCCGAGCGCGGCAGCGGCCCCGGCGATCTCCAGGGCGGGCTTCCGGTCAATCTGCCGGCGCTGACGACCACGGTCGCCGAGATGCTCGACACGCTGCGCCGGGTGGCCGGAGACGCCGTCGCCGACCTGGTGACGGTCGTGCCCGACCCCGCCGTCGAGGCCATCGTCGGCTCGTGGCCCGCCGCGTTCGACAACGCGCGCGCCACGGCACTCGGCCTCAAAGCCGACGAGAGCTTCGAGTCGGTCGTCCGGGCGTACGTCGAGGACCACCCCGAGGCCGTCACGGCCGGAGCCCTGCCCGCGGCCGGGCCGATCGGACCCTGACGGATAGACTGACGAGCATGTTCTCCAAGGTGAGTGGCCCCATTCGGCTCGCGGACCGGGTCGCCGCGATCCTCTCGGAGGAGATCGAGTCCGGACGTCTCGGCGAGGGCGACAAGCTGCCGACCGAGGTCGAGTTGGTCAAGCAACTGGGCGTCAGCCGCACCGTGATCCGCGAGGCCGTGTCCCGGCTGCGCAACGCGGGCCTGGTCGAACCGCGCCAGGGCCGGGGCGTGTTCGTCATGCCCCGGCGGACCCGGCCGCTCGACCTGGAGGCCGAGTCCTCCGGCACCAAGTCCAAGGTGCTGCAGATCGTGGAGGTCCGTCGCGCCATGGAGGGCGAGGCGGCCTCCCTTGCGGCCACCCGGGCCACACCGGACGACGTCGCCCGGATGCGGCAGTCCCTGGCCGCGATCGACGAGGCGGTCGCGGCCGGGGGTGACGGCGTCGATGAGGATCTGGCGTTCCATCAGTCGATCGCCGAGTCGACGGGGAACGCGGTGATGGTCTCGACCGTGCGGTATCTGGGCGAGGTCATGCGCAGTGGCATCCGCGTCACGCGGGCCAACGAGGCACGGCGCAACGACTTCATCGAGGCGGTGCGGGTGGAGCATCACGCGATCCTGACGGCCATCGAGTCGGGCGACGGGGAGGCGGCCCGCAGCGCCGTACGCCGCCACATGAAGCACGCCGCGTCCCGCCTTCAGGACGCGGACGAGGGCTTCTGGACGGAGACGGACGATCTCAAGGTGGACTTGGATGCGGCACCCTGAGGTGACATGCCGCGGTTGCATAACCTGCGCGCGCACCGACGAGGTCCTTGTCAGTGCCCTCGTCTAGATTCGGCGCGTGACTGAACCCTTGCACCTTTCCGCCGTCCGGGAGTCGTACGACACCGTCGCCGCCGAATACGCCCAACTCGTCGGGAAACCGGCTCAGTTGGATCCGTTGTCACGCGGGATGCTCGGCGTGTTCGCCGACCTCGTGCGGGCGTCCGGCCACGGTCCGGTGGCCGACCCGGAGGTGCGGGCCGGGTCATGTCACCGCGCATCTGGCGCATCTGGGGCTCGGTGTGTCCGGCATCGATCTCTCCGAGAAGATGATCGAGCTGGCACGGCAGGCCTATCCGTGCCTGGACTTCGCAGTGGGCTCGATGACCGCGCTGCCGCTCGGGGACGACGGGCTCGGCGGCATCCTGGCCTACTACTCCACCCACCACACGCCGCCGGAGCTGCTGCCGGTCGTGTTCGCCGAGTTCCATCGCGTACTCGCCCCCGGCGGCCACCTGATGCTGGCAGGGCACGTGGGAGACGACCAGTGTCTGCGTCCCACGCAGGCGTACGGCCGTCCGGTGTCCTTCGAGTCCCATCTGCTTCCGGCGGGCCGGATCGCCGGGCTGCTCGACCGGGCCGGGCTCGCCGTCACCTCACACCTGGTGGAGACGCCCGAGCACGGAGCGACGAGGACGACCGCCACCTTCCTGGCCCGCAAAATCAGTCCTGCCGCTGCCCTTCCGGGTCCTCGCTCAGGAACTCCGTGACCAGTTCGGGTGGGTTGGCGGCGCGGGTCAGGGCGAACATCTCGTCGGGGTCGAACATGTCGTAGAGGATCACCGGCAGAGGCCGCCCGATGGCACTGACGAGCCCGCCGTCCGTGTGGAGTCGGCGAGCCAGGTCGACGCAGAGCTCGTGGAACTGTTCTGCCAACTGCTCGCCGCGCTCGTCCTGCTCCTGCTCGGAGAGGCCGTCCTCGTCCTCGTACCAGAGGCCTTGGGCCACCGCTTCTCGCCGGTGCAGATCGGCGCCGACCGGATCGTGTACGGGGTCGTGGCCGATGATGCGGACGCCTTCCAGCCCTGACGGCGGGAAGTAGGCGTAGTTCCAGCGGGCCTCCCACGGCTCCGATCCGCTCTCCTCCGCGAGCACGCGGGCCACTTCGGTTTCGGTGTTGTAGCCGATCGCCAGGTACGGGAACCTCGGGTCCTGGTCGACGCTGTCGATCCGGAACGTGACCGCGTAGATCTCGGAGGTCAGCTCTTCGGGGAACTCGGCCAGGGTGCGCAGCGCCGCCTTCCCCATGTGCGGGCGGAATGTCATGAACAGCACTTCTCCTCGGCCGTCGGGCAAGGCTCGACTCTTCAGGTCTGCGGCGTCGAAGGATGTCACGTTGCTTCCCGCACCGCGCCTGTTCAGTCGATGACCGCGGTGGCCTCGACCTCCACCAGATGGTCGGGCACGTCCAGTGCCGCCACACCCACCAATGTGCCCGGTGGTACCGGAGTGCTCCCCAGCTTCGCGGCCGCCCGGGCGACTCCCTCTCCGAAGAGGGCCATCTTGTCGGGGGTCCAGTCGACGACGTACACGGTCAGCTTCGCGACGTCGTCGAAGGAACCCCCGGCCCCCGCAAGGGCGGTGGCGACGTTGAGGTAGCACTGCTCGACCTGAGCGGCGAGGTCTCCTTCGCCGACCGTGACCCCATCGGCATCCCAGGCGACCTGCCCGGCGATGAACACCAGCTTCGACCCCGTCGCGATGGACACCTGCCGGTAGGCATCGATTTTCGGCAACCCGTCGGGATTCACCAGGGTGATGGCCATGCTGTCTGTCTCCTTGTCATGAGAGCCCGCGTTGTCATGAGAGCCCGCGGGCTCGCGTCCACCCGACCAAGACACTCGTGGTCTCCGGGAGTTACTGGGAAACCCTAGGAGAGCGGCCGCTGACGTGGAAGAACGCACTTTGCGGTGACTGGGGAACCGTATGGTGACCAAGGAGCTCAGGGGCTCAGAGGCTCAGGAGCTCACTCCGAGTGGCCCGTGTGATTCCCTGCCCACACGGCGGGGGTCCGGCCCGACCATGGGCTTGCCTGTTCGAGTTGTCCGGCGAGGCGGAAGAGGCGGTCTTCGAGCCCGTAACCGGCGGCGAACTGCATACCGATCGGGAGCCCTGTCTCGGCGTCGGCCGTGACGGGAACGGACATGGCGGGCGTGCCCGCCACGTTGAACGGCATGCTGAACGGCGACAGGTCATGGATGCGCTCGATCCAGCCGAGACCGTCCAGTGTCTCCGCACCCTCGGTATGGGTGCCCAGAAGCACGGGAGGCTCCGGCAGGGTCGGCGTGAGGAGGATGTCGTACTCGTCGAAGTACCGCGCCAGGCTTCGGGCCACCCGGTTTCGCATCGCGAGAGCGGTGAGGAACTGCGCGCCGCCGACCCGCTGCCCGTAGTGGTAGCCGGCGAGGGTCGTCGGCTCAAGGGTCGAGGAGTCGACGGGACGGTCGAAAGCGGCGGCAAGACCGTCGACCAGGGCGGTGAGGTTCACCGTCATGAGCCGGGCGTTGGCCAGGACGAATTCCTCCCAGTCGGCGCCGAGGTCGACCTTGACCTCCGCCACCTGGTGACCGAGGGATTCAAGCAACCGCACGGTGCGGGAGAGGGCGTCGGTCACCGGTGCGGTAGTACGGTGTCCGCCCCACGCCTGGGTGAGGACACCGATCCGCAACGAGCCCGGGTGGCGGGTGACTTCCTCCGCGTACGGCCGTGTCGGCTGCTGGGCGAAGTAGGGGTCCCCCGGTTCCGGGCCGCGTATCTGGTCGAGCAGTACCGCACTGTCGCGTACGGTGCGGCTGACGCTGCCGTGCACGGCCAGGCCGTTGAAGACCTCGTCGACGTCGGGCCCCATGGAGACCCGGCCACGGGTGGGCTTGATCCCGAAGAGGCCGTTGTAGGCGGCGGGGATACGGAGCGATCCGGCGGCGTCGGTGCCATGGGCGACCGGGACCACCCCGGCGGCGACAGCCGCGCCCGCGCCTCCGCTGGATCCGCCCGCGCTCCGTGTCAGGTCCCACGGGTTGCGGGTCGCGCCGTACAGCACCGGTTCCGTCGTGGTGCTGTAGGCCATCTCCGGTGTCGTCGTGCGCCCGAACGTCACGAGGCCCGCTCGACGGAAGCGCACCATCAGGGACGAGTCGGCCCCGGAGACGTTGCCTGCCGCGAGACGGCTGCCCAGCTCCATCCGCTTCCCGGCCATGGCGACCGCGATGTCCTTGATCAGGAAAGGGACCCCTGCCAGCGGTGCGCTGCCCGGGCGGGGCTCGTCATCGGCCTGCCATGTCTCCACGATGGCGTTGATCTGCGGGTTGACCGCCTGCGCGGCCTCGTGTGCGGCGGCTTCCAGTTCGGCGGAGGTCACTTCGCCATCGGCCACAAGACCCGCGAGCCCGACCGCGTCGAAGCTCACGTACTCGGCAATTCTCACTGTCACTCCCTGCGGGAAGAAAGATACCGTTGAGTTCCGCACGATACCCAGCGGTATCGTGCGGAACGGACTGGTACCGTAGCAGGCCGTGAGAGACCCGCAACCGACCGGACGTCCGGAGTAGTCATGGCATCGACCGCAAGCAGGCCGAGCAGGGTGGCGAAACTGCCGCCTCGTGAGCGCATCCTCGACGCGGCGGAAGAGCTCTTCCAGAGCGAGGGGATCCGGCGGGTGGGCGTCCAGGCGATCGCCGAGAAGGCCGAGACCACCAAAATGGCGATCTACCGGCACTTCGAGACCAAGGACGCACTGGTCGCGGAGTGGCTGCGGATCGTCGCCGCCGATTACCAGGCGGCCTTCGACCGGGTGGAGGCCGAGCACCCCGACCGGCCCAGGGAGCAGATCCTGGGGCTGGCCCGTTTCATCGCCGAGGGATTGCCCGCGATCTCGCACCGGGGCTGCCCGTTCATCAACTCCATCGCCGAGCTGCCGGACCGCTCCCACCCCGCACGGCAGGTGATCGAGGCGCACAAGGCGCTCCAGACCCGCAGGCTGATCGGCATGTGCGCCGAGGCCGGTCTTGCGGACCCTGAACAGTCCGCGGCCGAGATCACCTTCGTACTGGAAGGCGCGCAGGTCAGCACGCACAACGGAAGCATCGACCGGGCAGGGGATCGGCTGCTGAGGATCGTGGAGGGGATCGTGGATCAGCGCCGCTCCGAACTCGGTCCGTCCCGGGCGACGACGGACTGACCGCGCTCCAGGCGCTCCGGGCGCCCCGCGAACGGCAGTCGCGTGATCGCGGCCGCCACCGCGAGCCCGAGGACGAGCATCACCGCCATCAGGTAGGAGCCGCCGAATTCATCGTCCCGACCGGCCGCGGTGAACCCGGCCCCGACGCCAAGCACCGCCAGCCAGATCCCCACCAGCCGCCAGCAGGGCGTGGGCTGCTTCCGCCTCGCATCACGCGGTAGCCGGAAGAACCGCGTGACGCGCTGGTCGACCGGAGTCCGGCGTCTCGCCGGGAGAGGAGTGACGTCGGCGCGCCCTACTTGTTCGGGTCCCGGAAGCGGCCGAACGCCTTCGTGAAGGCGCTCAGCGGTGAGCCGTCCGCCTTGGTCGCCCCCGCCGCGCCCGTCCTGGGCACACCGTCACCACCGGTCACCTCGGCCAGCGCGGCCTGTGCCGCATCGGCCGCCTGCTGGTACAGATCACGGGAGTTCGTCATGGCCTCGAGAGCCTCGGCGTACCTGGTGACCATGGACTGGGCGTGGGCCAGCTCCTCGTCCGGGGTGAGCAGGTGCCAGCCCTGGCGCAGCTGTGTCAGGGCCCGCTCGGCCTCCGCCGGCAGCGGCCGTGGCAGTGCGGCGAACTCCTTGATCCTGTCGAGGAGTTCGGTCGGTTCCGAGCCGTCCAGGAAGACGCTGCGTACCGTAAAACGCTCCGCGTCGTAGTCCGGACTCTGCGGCGCCGTGGGCAGGATGACGCCACCGCCGCGCGGCATCCGCACGCTCAGCTCCCGCTTCATCGCGAAGTCGGCGATCTGCGCCTGCTCCGGCGTGCCCCGGTGCTCGACCACCCGGTGTCGCAGGCTCGGCGGCAGGAAGCTCGAGATCGGCTTCTCCCCTATCGCCTCCGGCGTCATCGCCTCGTGCACCACGATATGGATGGACCAGCTCTGCCGGGTGCAGTCCCGCAGCCGGTGGCGCAGCTCGTCGTCGGCCTTCGGCAGATGGTTCGTCGTCCGCAGGCGCACGCCCGGCACCGTGTCGTGGTCCCAGGCGACCCGGTCGCTGTCGGGCCAGAACATGAGGGCTGGAGAAGGCCACTGCGCGTCCCACGCCCGTTCCGCCTCGGCGGCGAGGACCCAGGTGACGCCTTCGCTTTCCTTGCGGCGGGCCTCGGGGTCGTACAGCGTCAGCTGTGCGCGCACCGTGACGTCGTCGGCCACGCGCCAGCGGGCCTCGAAGAGACGGCGGGCCGACGGTCCGGGGTCGGCGGACTCGTCCCGCGGGTGCAGGACGGTGGAGCGGGCCGCCTCGACGGGGTCGAGGTCCAGGAAGTCGTCGAGCACCCCGGCCGCCTTGAGGGCGATCAGGTTGCGCCGGACATCCTGCTCGGGCTCGGGCCCCAGGTGGCGCCCGCGCCCCAGCCACGCGCTGTCGGGGACGATGGTCGATGAAGTGCTTTTCTTGGCCATAAAGTCGTTCTGTGAGTGGTCAGGGCCCGACCAGTATGGCCCGTGGACCCGGCAATGGAAGCGGTACCCCGCCCACAGCTTCAGCATTGTTGGACGGAAAGCATGCAGAACATGCAGAAGCAGCAAGCCACTCCTACCCAGCCATCACAGGCCAAACGGGGCGCACGGGCCGATGAGTTTTCGTGCGAGGCGATGTCCGAAGAGAGAGTGGGGCGAACACGTCCCCGGCCAGGAGAGTGGTGCACGATGAGGTTGGTACTTCAGGAGTTCCTGTCGCTGGACGGCGTCTACCAGGGCCCGGGGGCGCCGGACGAGGACACCAGTGACGGATTCACCCGGGGCGGCTGGTTCGTGCCGCACCTGGACGAGGAGTTCGAACGGCTGGCCGGTACCTGGCTCGGCCGGGCCGACGCGTTCCTGTTCGGACGTCGTACGTATCTGAACTTCGCGCGGGACTGGCCCAAGATGACCGAGCACCCGTCCGCCGACATCTTGAACGGCCTGCCCAAGTACGTGGCATCGCACAGCCTGACCACGGCCGAATGGGACCCGACGACGATCCTGTCCGGCGACATCCCCGCCCAGGTCGCCGAGCTGAAGCGGCAGCCCGGCCGTGAGCTGCAGATCCACGGCAGCGGTCGGCTGGGCCAGTCCCTGCTGGCCGCCGGCCTGGTCGACGAACTGCGCCTCGCGATCGCCCCCGTGGTCGTCGGCGAGGGCCGCCGGCTGCTCCCGGACGGCGGAGCACCCGTCGGCCTGCGGCTCCTGAGCAACGAGACGACACCGGGCGGCCTGGCGATTCACGTCTACGAATCGACGGGACGTCCGGAGTGCGGAACGTACGGGGGCGGCGCGTAGGCGAGGCCGATCGGCCCAGTAATCAGCCGCCGCGCTTCAGGCGTACGACGACGGGGGCGCTGAAGGGGTCACCGGACTGGTTGACCTGGACATGTCCGGCGCCAAGCCACTCGTCGGTGCCGGGCACCCGGTGGATCTCCTTGAGCCACAGCGACTGGTTCGACGCCTTGCGGGCACCGGTGGACACGGGAAGCCGGTGGCGCTTGATCTTCACGCACCGGCCGTCGTCGGTCAGGTACCAGTTACCGTCGAGGAACAGGCCCTTGTCGTCCTGACCCACCGGGGTCCGCGTGGCGCATCCGCCGGGCGCGCCCTGCTGCTCGACCCACTTCGAGCCGTCCCAGCGCAGCCGGATGAACTCGTCCGCGGGTTCGTCCTCGACCTCGCCGTGGTTGAAGGAGTTGGTGCCGTACGCGCGCACCTCACCGTTGTCGAGCGCGAAGACCTGGCCGAGTCCGGCACTGGCCTCCGGCGGGATCGGCTCCTTGAACCGCGCCTGCGGAGTGTCCACCGCCTTCCAGGACGTGCCGTCCCAGTGCATGGAGGCGGGCTGGTCGTACTCCTTGCCCTGGCCCTCCATCTCTGTGCCAGGACCGGTCGAGCGACTGCCGACCGCCCAGACGTCGTCCGGGCCCACCACGGCGAGGTCGGAGGCGCCGTACGGCAGCCGGGTCGCGGTCCAGCGGGTGCCGTCCCAGTGCTGGGCGGTCTGCTCGCCGTCGAGGGCCCAGACGTCGTCAGGGCCCGCGGCCTCGAAGTCCCCGACCTTGCCCGGCGGGGGGCTCGGCATCGCGGACCAGCGGGTGCCGTCCCACTGCGCCCAGCGGTTCGCGGCGGCGCCGTCCCCAGAGTTCTGCGGCCGGAGCCACAGGGCTTTATCACCGACCTCTTCGAGCAATGGCGGGTAGACGGTGTCGCCGAGAGCTTCAGGAAGGGGCTCGCGCTTCCACTGCGTACCGTCGTAGTGCAGCAGGCGGGCGTGGGAATCGCCGTTGTTCTCGGTGCCGACGGCCCAGATGTCGTCCTTGGCCAGGACTGCGACATCGGCGAGCTCTCCGTCGAAGTCCGCGATGTGCTCGAACTCCCAGGTGAGGGAGGCCGCGGAGCCTTTCGGCCGCCCCTCCTCACCGGCGGAGCCCGTGCTCCGGGAGCCGGTCGCCCCGGAGTCCGTGCCGCACCCCGCGGCCCCCAACACAGTGGCCAGCACTGCGACGGCCGCCACTCCCCTGTGCCTGATTTCCATGACCCTGCGAATGATCGTTCCCCTTTGACGCTCCTTCAGCGAGCGGGCAGCCTACATGGCCGGCGCTACGTTCTTGATCGTTATCCCGACCGACATCGGCTGGGCGGACCTTGCCGTGAGCGTTGCTCTCCTGGGTGGCTGCATCGCCGCCATGAGACTGCCCCTGCAGGGGGCGTTCGCCGACGGCCGGCACTGAGGGGAGCCAAGGTGCCGTCTCAGCACCGCAGTTGCGGGCGGCGGAGCCGTTACGCCTGGCCGGGATCGTCGGCGAAGTGCGGCAGGACCATCTCGACCAGTGCGTCGACGTCGGCGTCGACCATCGGCTCGCCTGTCATGCCCATCCGGTGGAGCAGGACTCCGACCACGACGTCGATGAAGAACAGGACCCGGTGCTCCGGCTCTCCGAGCGCGTCCTGGAGCGCGAGCCGGTAGGGGTCCTGCAACCGCGCGGACAAGATCTCGCGCAGGGCCGGGTCGCTGACGGCGTCACTGAACACGCCGGCGAACGCGTCGCCCACCCCGGGCTCGGCGATTCTCGCCGCGACCCAGCGGATGGTCGAGGACATGAGCTCGGCTCGCCCGGCGCCCGTCAGCGGCGCCGGGCCGAACGAGTCCAGGAGGCAGTCCACGATCAGCGCGCCCTTCGAGGGCCAGCGCCGGTAGACCGTCGACTTCGCGACACCGGCCGCGGCAGCGATGCGCTCGACGGTGGCGCGCGCATAGCCGAGCTCGTGAACCGTGCTCAACGTGGCGGCGAAGACCTCGGTGTTGACGCCGGCTCGGGGCCGACCGGGCGGTCTGGCGGATGTGGTCGAAGCCATATCCACACGATACCTCTTTCCGCTACCTTGGGTATCGATACTTGAGGTCGCGAAACTCTCTGGACAAGGATCGGACAAGGAGAAGCCATGAGTGAGGTCACCGCTATGGAGCGGCCGCCGGAGCCGAACTGGTCGGCGATAACGCCCGAGGAACTGCGCACCTACCGCGACGCGGAGAACCGCTTCCGGGCGTCCACTGCGGCGCGGGCGATACTCGGGGACCCGGACCCCGGCGCCGCGATTCAATGGCGGAAGGTGGCGCTGCCCGGCCGTGAGCTCCCGGTCCGGGTGTACCGGCCGTTACCCGGGCTCGACGGCCGAGGTGCCGACCGCGCCGACCTGCCCCTCGTGCTGCACATTCACGGAGGGGGGTTCGCGGGCACGGCGGTGCAGAGCGACTGGGTGAACAGCCACCTGGCCGCTCAACTGCCCGCGGTCGTCGTCTCGGTAGAGCACCGCCTCCTCGACCAGGTAACTCCGCTGTCGGCGGCCGTCGACGACGGCTGGGACGTACTCCAGCACGTGGTGCGGCACGCCGCGCAGTGGGGCATCGACCCGGCGCGGACCGCCGTTTTCGGCGAGAGCTGCGGCGGGTTGATCAACGCCCTGGCGGCGATCCGCGCCAGGGAGACCGGCCTGCACCTCCGGGCGCAGGTACTGGTCAACCCCGCTGTGGACGTGACCGAGACGATGCTCGACCACGCCTCTGTCACCGAGTACGCCCGCACCCCGACCCTCGCCGTGCCGCAGCTGCAACTGTTCCAACGGCTCGCGGTTCCCCCGGAGACCGACCCTCGCACGCTCTCGCCGCTGTACGCCGACAACCTGAACGGGCTTGCACCGGCGCTCGTAGTGGTGCCGACACACGACCCGATAGCCGACCACGGCCGCCGCTACGCCGGACAACTGCAAGCAGCCGGTACACCGGCGCGGCTCTCCGAATACCCGGGAGCGGGGCACGCGTTCCTCAGCGTGCCGGGCATGGAACAGCAGTCCGAGCCCGCGCGGTCGGAGATCCTGGAGTTCCTCCGAGCCTCCCTCAACATCTGACGACCACGACCGCCACGGACCATGGAGGAAACGCAGTGAAGCGCATCGGCATCATCGGAGTGGGCGAGATCGGCCGGGCCGTCGTGACGGGCCTGTGCGACGGGGGCGGCAGCGAGGCGCCGGAGGTGTTCCTCTCCCCCCGGGGAGCCCGCACGGCCGCCGAACTGTCCTCGCGCTACGAGGGCGTACAGGTGTGCGCCGACAATCAGGAGGTGGTGGACCGCTCCGAGGTGGTGATCATCGCCGTACGCGCGGCGGACCGGCACGACGCACTCGCCGCCCTGAGGGTGGACGACGACAAGACAGTGGTCAACGTGATGGCCGGGGTCGCCAACGACGACCTGCGCCACCTGCTTGCCACCGACGCCGCGTTGGTACGGGCCATCCCGCTCCCCTCCGTACGCGAACGCCGCTCCGTCACGGTGACGTTCCCCTCCCACCCGGTGGTGGACGCACTCTTCGAGCGGCTCGGCGGGGCCCGACCAGTCGCGGACGAGGCGGCCTTCAACGTCTTTTCCGCACTGACGGGGACGCTGACCACCCACTACGCGTACCTCGCCACGCTCACGTCGTGGGCCGTCGGCCACGGTGTAGCCCCCGACGACGCGGACAGCTACGTCCGCAGCCTCTTTCAGGGCGTCGGCCGCGCCTTGAGCGACGAGACCCGTTCGCTGCACCAACTCGCCGCCGACCACGAGACCCCGAACGGAAACAACGAACGCATCCGCACCACGTGGTTCGCCCCGGCCAACTCTGAAGCCCTCAACAAGGCCCTCGACGGCCTCCTCGCCGATCTGTGAACGGCCGGAATCAGACGGCGAGGGAGATCTCGGTCGACTTGATCAGGGCGACGACGGAGGATCCGGAGGCCAGCTTCAGGTCGGCGACGGCGTCTTTGGTGATGGCAGCGGTCAGTTCGCCGCCCTGAACGGAGACCTTCACGGCAGCCATGGCTCCACCGGTGGCGACGTCGGTGATGGTGCCGGGGATCTGGTTACGGATGGACAGGCCCGCGACCGGGCCCGTCGCCAGGGAGACCTCGGTGGACTTCACAAGGGCCTTGACCGCGGAGCCCTCAGCGAGACCGAGCTCCTTGACGGCCTCCAGGGTGATCGCGGCGGTGACGTCCTGGCCGCCGTCGAGACGGACCTTGACGGTCGCCATGACCTCGCCAGGGGTGACGGAGGTGACGATTCCAGCGATCTGGTTGCGGATGCTCAGGCTCATGAAGAAATGCCTCACAGGGAAAGTTGGTGATGATTTGTCAGGCTGCGTGCGCCTGTGGTGGTTCACACGTTAATGCCCCGAAACGGCCCCATGGCGAAGGGCGTCGCATCCGCAAGGCCGCCGGCCCGGAACACCTGGCAGATCGGACCGACCTGAAAGTCACGAGCCACTCGGGATCTTCGCCTCGGCGGCACCCAGATCCCCACCGCTCGACGACCGCACCGACCGCGCGTCATAGCCGCCGGTGCCGTCGTCGAGCAGCCGTTCGCTAGGCTTCAACAGCGATGACGCGCACCGTCGCGAGATCCCAATCTCCAGCCAGGCATGGCATTCGCAAAGCAAAGTGGCCCGATAGCCTTGCATATGCAAGGACTACGCCTCTACCCTTGCGCGCATGCAGCGTTACACAATCGGGCAGGCGGCCCGCCTCCTGGGCGTGAGTCCGGACACCGCGCGTCGATGGGCCGACGCCGGGCGCGTGACCACCCACCGCGACGAGGGCGGACGTCGGCTCATCGACGGGCGGGATCTGGCCGCCTTCTCGGTCGAGCTCGCCAAGAACGACGGCGAGGACGACAGTTCCTACACCTCGGTCCGCAACGCCTTCCCGGGCATCGTGACCGCCGTGAAGCTCGGCGACGTCGCGGCCCAGGTCGAGATCCAGGCCGGGCCGCACCGACTCGTCTCGCTCCTCACCCGGGAGGCCGTGGAGGAGCTGGGCCTCGAGGTCGGCATGGAGGCCACCGCCCGCGTGAAGTCGACCAACGTCCATATCGACAGGGCCTGACTCCTCCGGTACTCCGTCCCGTACGTTGCCGTGGACGACTGCGGCGCCCCACCACCCCGTCAGAGGTGGTGAGGCGCCGCTGTCAGGCCCGTCAGGCCTAGAAGTCCAGGTCGCTGCCCGGCTTGGCGCCCGGCTCGGGGCGCTGGTTCCGCTCGGACCTCTCGACGTCGGCCTGCTCGTCCGGCCGCTGGGGCTTCTGCTTGGTGCGCTCCTGCTCGCGGCGGGCGCGGCTCTTGTCCTGGGGGGACTGACGGTTACCCATGATCGATCCTTACTCTTTGTGCACGCACCTTTGCGTGCAGTAACAGATCCAGTGCACCCCCACTCGGGAAAGCTGGCTGATACATGTACCGCGGGACCCCTCCGTCCCCCGCCGCCGACGCCTAGGCGCCACTGGCCGCAACCCCCGCCTGGAACGTCTTCCGATACACCTGCGGCGACACCCCGATCGCCGCCTGCAGGTGCTGCCGCAGCGACGTCCCGGTGGCGAAACCGACCTCCGCCGCGACCCGGTCGACCGGCAGATCGCTGGACTCCAGCAGATGCCGGGCCCGGTGCACCCGCTGCTGGATCAGCCACCGGCCGGGACTCACGCCCGTCTCCTCCTGGAAGCGGCGCGCGAAGGTGCGTGGGCTCATCCGGGCGTGCGCGGCCAGCTCCCGCAGGGCGAGCGGCCGGTCGAGGTGCTCCAGGGCCCAGGCGCGGGTGGCGGCGGTGCCGGTGGTGCCCTCGTCCGGGATCGGCTGCTCGATGTACTGGGCCTGGCCGCCCTCCCGCCACGGCGGCACGACACAGTGCCGGGCGACCCGGTTGGCGACCGCGCTGCCGTGGTCGGAGCGCACCACGTGCAGGCACACGTCGACCCCGGAGGCGGCGCCCGCGGAGGTCAGCACGTCACCGTCGTCGACGAACAGCACCTCGGGGTCCAGGGCGACGTGGGGGAACATCCGCCGGAAGTGATCCGCGAGCGCCCAGTGTGTCGTCGCGCGCCGCCCGTCGAGCAGACCGATCGCGGCGAGGGTGAAGGCCCCCGTACAGATGGACACGAGCCGTGTGCCGGGCCTGATCCGGGCGAGCGCGGCGCGCACCGGCTCCGAGAGATCGGCGGTGACGCGACGCAGGTCGTAGGGCGGCAGGACCACCGTGTCCGCGCTCTCCAGTGCCTCGGGGCCGTGCCCGACGGTGATGGTGAAGTCGGCGTCGGTGGCCACCGTGCGGTCGTCGGTCGCCGCGCAGGTCACCACCTCGTACGCCCCTGGGACCAACGGGAAGACCCGGTTCGCGATGCCGAGCTCGAAGGGGTAGACGCCGTCGAGCGCGAGAACGACCACGCGGTGCGGGCGGTCGGGCAGGAATTCCATCGAGGCCATGGCACGATCCTATCGCTTAATGGCAATCTTGCCATTGCCGAGGTCAGGCCCTTGCCGCACGCTGGGTCCATGACCACCAACACCGCTTCTCAGCCCGCAGAGCCGACCGAGCCGACCATGAAGGCGATCAGCCAGGACACCCTGGGCGACCCCGACGTACTGAAGGAGGTCGAGGTCCCGCGTCCGAAGCCAGGTGTCGGCCAGATCCTCGTCGCCGTGCACGCGGCGGGCGTGAACCCGACCGACTGGAAGCACCGCAGGTTCGGCGCCTTCCTGGGCGAGCCGCCGTTCACGCTCGGGTGGGACGTGTCGGGCGTCGTCGAGGCGGTCGGCATCGGCGTCTCGCTGTTCAAGGCGGGCGACGAGGTGTTCGGGATGCTGCCCTACCCCTACGGGGCCGGTTCGCACGCCGAGTACGTGACCGGGCCCACCCGCGCCTTCGTGCCGAGGCCCGCCGGTCTTGACCACGTCGAGGCGGGTGCGCTGCCGCTGGTCGCGCTGACCGCCTGGCAGGCCCTCGTCGACAACGCCCGGGTCGAGGCGGGGCAGCGAGTACTGGTCCACGCGGCGGCCGGTGGCGTGGGCCATGTCGCGGTGCAGATCGCCAAGGCGCGCGGCGCGTACGTCATCGGCACGGCCTCCGCCGCCAAGCACGACTTCGTACGCGGCCTGGGCGCCGACGAGGTCGTCGACTACCGCACCGCCGACTTCGTCAAGGAAGCCCGGGACATCGACGTGGTCCTCGACCCGCTGGGCGGCGAGGACCGGCTGCGCTCCCTGGAGGTGCTGCGTCCCGGCGGCATCCTGGTGTCGATCCTGCCGGGCAACTTCGGTGAAGTGGCCGCGCGCGCCGCCGAGTTGAATGTGCGGGCGACCGACATGCTGGTGGAGCACGACCAGGCGGGCATGGCCGCGATCGCGGAGCTCGTGGAGTCCGGACAACTCCGGGCCCATGTCTCGGGGACGTATGCGCTCACCGAGGCCGCCAAGGCGCACGCGGAGGGCGAGACGGGCCGCGTCACGGGAAAGCTGGTGCTCACGGTCCGCCCGTAGGGACGGCAGAGCGGGTGGCACCGGTCCGGCGCCACCCGCTTCCTTTTGCCGCGCGCTCTACGCGTAGAACGCGGGTCGCTCCACCAGTTCGACCTCGGCGCGCCCGCCCTCCCGCTGGGACACCAGGCCCGCCTCGCACACGGCCGCGGCCGCATAGCCGTCCCAGGCGCTCGGTCCTGTGCTCTCGCCCCTGCGGGTGGCGTCCACCCAGGCCTGCACCTCGCGGTCGTAGGCGTCCTCGAAGCGCTCGACGTAGTCCGGAGGCACGTGGCCTCCCCAGCGGCCTTCGGTGCTGACCCGGGGCCCCTGTTCGTCTCCGATGCGCACGGTGCCCCGCTCGCAGACCGCCTCGGCCTGTACCTGGTAGCCGTAACCGCAGTGCCCGAAGATCTCGACGTCGACGAGCGCGCCCGACGTGGTCTCGAAGAGGACGAACTGCGGGTCGTTCATGCCGGTCGGGGCAAGCGACGACGCCGTCGGCTTGTGCACGGTGACAGCCGTGATTTCCTGATCGAGCAGCCAGCGCGTCGCATCCACCTCATGTGAGACCGAGCTGGTGATGAGCATCTCGTCGGTGAAACCGGGCGGCATGGCCAGGTTGCGGTGCCGTTGGTGCAGCATCAGGGCCGTGCCCAGCTCACCGCTCTCGATGAGCCTTTTGAGCTTGACGTACTCGGCGTCGTAACGCCGCATGAAGCCCACCTGGATGCGCCGATGCCCGAGGCGCTGCTCCGCCTCCAGGATCCGCAGGGCGGACGCCGTGTCCGGAGTCATCGGCTTCTCGCACAGCACCGGCAGATCGCGATCGAGGACTTCGATCAGCGCCGACTCGTGCGCGGGACCGGGAGAGGCGATGAGTACGGCATCCACTTCTGCCGACGCGAGGGCGGGCGACGTCTCGGTGTAGGCCGTGCACCCCTCGATCGTGGCGGCGAGGGACTTCGCCCGGTCCGCCTCGATGTCGACGACGGCTGTCACCCGCGCTCCGCTGATGACGTCATGGAGTCGGCGTACATGGTCGGCGCCCATTTTCCCGGTGCCGATGACGGCCACACCGAGTCCTCGCTCACATGCCATGAGTGTGATGTCTCCCCTCCTGGTGAAGGACTTTCCCGCACCTCATCTGCAGCAAGAGAGAACCCTCATTCCACCGCACCGTCAACGCTCAGGACAGCACCTTGCCGGGGTTCAGCACACCGTGCGGGTCCAGGGCCTGCTTCACGGCCCGTTGCATGGCCATGGCCTCCGGCGTGATCTCCGCGGCGAGGCCCGGGCGTTTGAGCAGGCCCACCCCGTGCTCGCCGGAGACCGTGCCGCCCAGGGCGATGGCGTCGGCGATGATCTCGGCGAAGGCCGCCTGGGCCCGGGTGCGTGCGGCGTCGTCGCCGGGCTTGGTGATCAGCAGCGGGTGGAGGTTGCCGTCGCCCGCGTGCGCGATGTTGGCGATGAGGATGTCGTGCCGGGCGGCAGTCTGCTCGATACGGCCGAGCATCTCCGGAATGTGCTCCTTGGGCACGCAGATGTCCTCGGTCAGGACCGGGCCCAGACGTTCGAGCGCGGGATAGGCGAGCCGTCGGGCCGCGAACAGGGCGTCGGCCTCGTGCTCGTCCGTGGACCGCTCGGCCCAGGAGGCCCCGGCCCCGCGGAAGCACTCGACCATGCGCTCTGCCTGGGCGGCACCGGTCTCGCCCGGCTCGTCGATCCGGCCGAGGAGCACCACATCGGCGTCGAGCGAGAGGCCCATGTTCTTCCACGCGTCGACGGCACGCAGGCAGTGCCGGTCGATCAGCTCCAGCGCCGACGGGGCCAGCCCCGCGTCGGCCACGGCGCGTACGGCCGCTCCGGCGTCGACGACGGAGCCGAAGTGCCCTGCGACCGTGACCGAGGCCGGCGGCAGGGGCCGCAGGCGGACGGTCACCTCCGTGACGATGCCCAGCGTTCCTTCCGAGCCGACGACGAGCCCCGTCAGGTCGTAGCCCGCGACGCCTTTCGCGGTGCGCCGGCCGAGCCGCACGATCTCACCGAGTCCGTTGACCATCTCCAGAGCGAGGACGTAGTCACCGGTGACGCCGTACTTGACGCAGCAGACTCCGCCGGCGTTGGTGGCCACGTTGCCGCCGATGGTCGACCAGGGGGAGCTCGCCGGGTCGGGCGGATACCAGAGCCCGTGCTCGGCCACCGCCGCCCGCAGGTGGTCGTTGATCACGCCGGGCTTGACGACCGCGAGACGCTCCAGGGGGTTCACCTCGACGATCTCGTCCATGCCGTCGAGCGCCACGACCACGTGTCCTTCGCCCGAGTTCGCGCCCCCGGAAAGTCCGGTGCCCGCTCCGCGGGCGACGACCGGGGTGCGGTGACGGATACAGGCGCGGACCGTGTCGGCGACGTCTTGGGTGGACGTCGCGCGGACGACGGCCACGGGGCGACCGCTGGGCGCCCATGCCGCTTGGTCACTGCGGAAGGCCTCGACGCTGTCCGGATCGGTGAGTACCCGGTCGGCCGGGATGTGCTCGAGGATCGCTCGAACGACCGTGGCGCTCATCGTGTGTCCTCTCGGTGGGTCCGCCCCGAGGCGGGCATTCCGGTGGCATGCATACCTGTATCCGTCCCCTCGGCGCAGTACCGCCAGGTCGGCGCGGTGCTGCTGATGTCGATCGAAACACGGTGGCGTGGCGATCCGTACGGAGAGAATCTCCACGCTCCGGCTCCTGTCACGGAGAGACCGTCCACAGTGAGCTTCTTGAACCAATTGCATCATGAGGGGGTGCACACGACCGAGAACCGCTGGCTGCGGCTGCTGTCCGAGGCCCCCTCGCCCGACGAGATCGACTCACTGCGCCTCGCGCTCATCGCCCAGGGCAGGACCGCCGAGGAGGTCGAGGGCTCCGCCGCGCACGCCCGCGAGATCCTGCGGCGCATGACCCGGCAGCAGCGGGAGTCGGCAGAACTGTCGGCGCTCAACGACCTGGCCCGGCGCCTGGGGGCGCTGACCGCGTCCAGCGGGGTGCTCCGGGAGGTGGCGGCGCACGCGCGGCGGCTGCTCTCCGTCGACCTCGCGTACATCATGGTGCTCCACGACGACCGGCGGCTGCGGATCGAGACCGTCGACGGCTCGATGGGCTCGACCCTGCGGGGCATCGAACTCGAACCGGGCGCGGGACTCGGGGGGCTCGTTCTGCTCAGCGGTGCGCCGATGTCCACCGTCTCCTACCGCGAGGACCCGGCCATCACCCGCGATCACGCCGTCGACAGTGCCGCGGCGGCCGAGCAGCTCGGCGGGATTCTGGGCGTGCCGATGATTGTCGACGACGAGCCGGTCGGAGTACTGCTCGCCGCCGACCGCAGCCCGCGCAGGTTCACCGGCCGCGAGGTGGAACTGCTCGCCGCGCTGGCGGCCCACGCGGCGGTGGCCCTGCGCAACGCCGCGCTCATCGCGGATCTGCGCGAGGCAAATCTGACGCTGCGGCGCAGCGATTCCCTGCGCCGGGCGGAGGCGGAACTGCGCGACCGGCTCACGGACGTGGTGGTCGGCGGGGGCGGCTACCGCGAGGTCGCGCAGGCCATCGCCGGCGCGACCGGCCTGACGGTGTCGGTCCTCGACGCGCACGGCGATCTGGTGGCCGGTCCTGAGTGCGAGCCTCCGCTGCCCTGGACGGGCGACGAGCCGCAGTCCCCGCGCCGGTTCGAGCACGACGGCAGGCACGGTGTGGCGCTGCCCGTAGTGGTACGCGGAGGCCCTACCGGTTCGCTGGTCGCGACAGGAGAGCGCGCGTTCCACGACGAGGACGTACGGCTGCTCTCGATCGGCGCGGTCACCGTGGCGCTCGTGGCCGCACTGGAACGCTCGGTCCTGGAGACCCAGTTGCGCACCCGGGGCGAGGTCCTGACCGCACTGCTCTCCGCCGAGGCCGACGAGGCCGGTGTGCGGCACCGTGCACTGGGCGCGGGCATGGACGTCGACTCCGTCGCGGCCGTCGCCGTCGTGGACGCGCGCGACGGCGACAACACCGCCGAGCAGATCGCCGGACTTGCCCAGGAGTCATCGGGCTGGAGCGCCCAGATCGGCGACCAGATCACGTTCCTGGTGCCGGGCCTCGACCTGGCCGCGCTCAGAGCGCTGGTGGAACCACGCGGTCTCTCCGGGCCCGTGGGCCTTGCCGCCTGCGGGCGCGGTGTCGCGGAGATCCGCCGAGCACACCGGGAGGCGAGGCAGACGGCGACGATGCTGCGCGCGCTCGGCCGGCCCGGCGTGGTGGCCGAACCGGCCGAACTGGGCGCGTACCGTTCCCTGTTCACCCAGGCGGGCGCCGACGAAGCCCAGGTGTTCGTCCGCAAGACCGTCGGCCGGCTGCTCGACCATGACCGCGAACGGGGGCGTGGCGGCGACCTGACGGCCACGGTCTCGACGTACCTGGCCAACGCGCAGCACCACGCCCGCACCTGCTCGGAGCTGCACATCCACGCCAACACGCTCTACCAGCGCCTCAACCGGGCGGACGACCTGCTCGGCGAGGGCTGGCGCGGTGCGGACCGGGCCCTGGACATTCAACTCGCGCTGCGGTTGCACGGCTTGGCGCGCCGACTGGCCTGACTGGTCTGAAGGGGGCCTAGGCTCTCGCACATGCTCAGACTCGGATTTCCCGTCATCGGCGTGAGCGACATTCCCCGCGCAGTCACCTTCTGGACGCAGGCGCTGGAACTGGTAGCCACCGAGGAGTGGAGGAACGAGGCCTGGCGAACGCTCGACCACGCCGACGGCTCCGGTCGGGCCCTCGCCCTGCAGCACAGCACGTCGCCGGTGGAGCCACGTCCGCGGCTCCACCTGGACCTGTTCACCGACACCACGGAGGAACAACAGACCGAGGTTCGACGGCTGGTCTCGCTGGGTGCGCGAGCCGTCGAATGGGGCCTGTATCCCCCGGACCCGGACTTCGTCGTTCTCGCCGACCCGGACGGCAACCTCTTCTGCGTGGTCGACCTGAGCCATGCGCCCAGCGGCGGCAACCGGCCGCCTACCGGGCAGGCACCCCTCCCCTAGCCGCCCTAGGCGGTCGAACCCGCAAGCGGCGCCGTCGCACCGCTTTCGCCTCCCTTGGCCCTCGGCCGCTCGCGCAGCACGGCCGCCCCCACCCCGGCAGCGACCATCACGATGCCGACGATCCACAGTCCGGTGTCGATGTCGCCGGTCGCGTCGCGGGCCCACCCCGTCACGTACGGCGCAAGGAAGCCCGAGGCATTGCCCAGGGTGTTGATCAGCGCGATCCCCGCCGCCGCTCCGGCGCTCGTCAGGACCGTGGGCGGGAAGTGGATCGACGGTTCCACCGGCCGCTGACCAGCGCGGCCGGAGTTCGGGTGTCGAAGGGCGATGAGTCTCGCCGTGGCTGCCGGTCTGTATCTCCGACACACCGTGAACCGCACTCGAGGAGAACGCCATGACCGCTACCTACACCTTCGACGTCTTCTCCAGCCTCGACGGCTTCGGCGCCGCCAGTGGCAACTGGACCGGCTACTGGGGCAAGCAGGGCCCCGAGCTCCTCGACCACCGCCTCGCCCTGTACGGCGAGGAGCAGCGGATGGTCTTCGGGGCCAACACGTATCGGGCGTTCGCGCGGATGCTGGCCTCGAGCACCGAGGAGTCCGAGGTGCGTGACCCGTGGGTCAGCCGGATGAGGAGCCTGCCGGCAACGGTGGTCTCGTCCACGCTGGAAGGATCCCTCGACTGGCCGGACGCGACAGTCGAGAGCGGTGACGCTGTCGACGTCGTCGCTCGGCTCAAGAAGGAGTCCGGGGTACCGCTGCGCTCGCACGGCAGCCTGTCGATGAACCGGGCGCTGATGGCCGCGGGGCTGGTCGACCGCGTCCAGGTGACGCTCTTCCCCGTGATCACCGGTCGGACCGGCCTTGACCCGATCTTCAAGGGTGCGGCCGATTTCGATCTCGAACTGCTCGAGCACCGGACGCTCGACGGCCACACCCAAGAACTCGTCTACCGGCCTACCCTGCATGTCTGAACGGACTCACCCCGCCTGAACTGAGGGAACAGCCTTGAGCATCACGACCCGGACCGTGCGGTACGCCACCGACAGCGACAGCAAACTCCTCGACATCTATGACTCGGGGCAGCAAGACAGTCGGTGTGTGCTGCTGTGGCACGGAACGGGACCCGACGAGCGGGACGTGATGGCGCCGCTTGCACAGGAGATCGCCGGGTTGGGCCTCACCGTCCTTGTCCCCGACTGGCGTTCGGACCAGGCCGACGAGGGCCGGGCACATCTCACCGACTCCTTGCGGTTCGCGCGGGACTTTGTACGCGAACTCGGTAGCGGGGAGGGGCAGTTGGCCCTCGCCGGGTGGTCGGCGGGGGCAGGCGCCGCGATGGGCGTGGCCCTCCAGCCGGAGCTCTTCGACGGCTGGAGGCCGACCGCGGTGGTCGGCATCGCGGGCGGCTACCGCTTCCCGGCACGCACCACGGGCACCGTGCCCCTCCGCGCGATCGGACCGGCGGTGGCACCGATACCCGTACGGCTCGTGCACGGCACCGCGGACACGATCGTGCCCGGCGATTCCTCGCGTGAACTGCACGAAGTCCTGCTCTCCCACGGCTGGGACTCCGAGCTGTCCGAGCCCGCCACTGACCACGCCGGGGTGCTTGGCTGCGTCTACGATCCCGGCGCGGGGCGGTGTGTGCCGTCAACCGAGTCTTCCGTATCGGAGCTCGGGCGAGAGACGGCCCGCGTGGTGGCGAGCGCCCTCACTGGAAAGCCGGCATGACTTCCTTGATGAAAAGCTCCAGGGACCTGCGCTTCTCCTCGTGCGACAGGCCGGTGTCGATCCAGAAGCTGTACTCGTCGACGCCGAGCTCCTCGTAGGCGCGCAGCCGCTCGACCACTTCTTCCGGGGTGCCGATCATGGCGGTCTTGTGCAGCGACTCCGGTTCGAACTCGGGCCGCTCATCGAACTTCGACTCCGGGCTGGGGGCGAGGAATCCGTTGTCCGGGGTGGTCTTGTTGCCGAACCAGGCGTCGAAGGTCCGGTAGAAGCGGTTGATCGCCTTCGCGGCCGGGCGCCATCCGTCGGGCTCGTCGGGCGAGTGGAGGTGCGTGTGCCGCAGCACCATCAGGTCGGGCCGCGTCACCTCCGGGTGGTTGGCCACCGCGGTGTCGAACTTCCGCTTGAGGTACGCGACTTCCTCGTCGCCCTTCATCAGCGGGGTGACCATGACGTTGCATCCCTGGCTCACCGCGAAGTCGTGGGAGTCGGGGTCGCGGGCGGCGATCCACATGGGCGGGGTGGGCTGCTGCACCGGCTTGGGCACACTGGTCGACGTGGGGAACTGCCAGATGTCGCCGTCGTGGGCGTAGTCGCCCTGCCAGAGCGCTCGGACGGCGGGCACGAGCTCGCGCAGGTGTTTTCCGCCGTCGCGGGCCGAGACGCCGTCCGTCATCCGGTCGAACTCGAACTGGTAGGCACCCCGGGCAAGGCCGACCTCCATACGACCGTTGCTGATGACGTCGAGCAGGGCACATTCACCGGCGGCCCTGATCGGGTGCCAGAACGGGGCGATGATGGTCCCCGCGCCCAAGCGGATGGTCGAGGTCTTCGCGGCGAGGTGGGCCAGCAGCGGCATGGGGCTGGGGGAAATGGTGTATTCCATCGCGTGGTGCTCCCCGATCCACACGGTGGAGAACCCGCCCGCCTCGGCCATGAGGGCCAGTTCGGAGAGGTTCTCGAACAGCTGCCGGTGGCTGCTCTCCTCGTCCCAGCGCTCCATGTGAACGAACAACGAAAACCTCATGGCTGCTCCTCTTCTTTGGGGACCAGGACGCGCGCGGCGTCCATCTCGGTGAGGGTGACGTCCCCGGTGGCCCAGTGCGTGCGGGGGACTTCGTGGACGACGACCCGGATGTGTTCGGGCCGGGTGTTCGTGGTGCGCAGGACCGCGGTGTGCACCTCGTGGATCAGGTCCCGGATCTGCGCCGGAGTGCGACCCTCGGCGAGCGTGATGGCGATCTGTGGCATGTCAGCTCCGTATGGTTCGTCTCCGCGTGGTTCAACTCCGCGTGGTTCAACTCCGCACGGTTCAGCTCCGCATGGTGAACGGGTCGGCCACGGGCTCCTCGCTCGTGTTGATCCAGACGCTCTTGAGCCGGGTGTACTCCTTGATGGACTCGGTGCCGTGTTCGACGCCGGAGCCGCTGGTCTTGAAGCCCTGCCGCGGCGACATCGGGGACATGGCCCGGTAGGTGTTGACCCAGACCGTTCCGGCGTCCAGGCGTGCCGCCATCCGGTGCGCCCGTGCGAGGTTCGTCGTCCAGACACCGGCCGCGAGTCCGTAGTCGGTGTCGTTGGCCAGGCGTAGGACTTCGTCCTCGGTGTCGAACGGCATGATCGCCAGGACGGGGCCGAAGATCTCCTCGCGGACCACGCGCATGGTGTTGTCGACGTCCACGAGAATGGTGGGCTCGTAGAAGTAGCCGCCGAGCCCGCCGTCTGTGGGTTGTCCGCCGGTCAGCACCCGGGCGCCTTCGCTGCGTCCCAGGTCGACGTATCCGGCCACCTTGTCGCGCTGGTCCTCGAAGGCCAGCGGGCCGAGTTCGGTCGCCTCGTCCATGGGATCGCCGATACGGATGGTCCTGGCCCGCTCACAGACGCGTTCGAGCAGCTCGTCGTAGACGGACCTGTGCGCGAACACCCGGCTCCCGGCGATGCACGTCTGCCCTGCGGCGGCGAAGATCCCGGCGACGACGCCCATCGCGGCGTTGGGGATCTGCGCGTCCTCGAAGACGATGTTGGGCGACTTGCCGCCGAGTTCGAGCGTCGAGCCGATGAAACGGCTCGCGGTCGCCGCGGCGATACGGGACCCGGTGGCGGTACTGCCGGTGAAGGAGATCTTCGCGAGGTCGTGGTGGTCGACAAGGGCCTGCCCGGCCTCGGCGCCGAACCCGGTCACGACGTTGACCGCGCCCGGCGGGAACCCCGCTTCGAGCGCCAGCTCGGCGAGCTTGAGGATGGTGGAGGAGGTGTACTCCGACGGCTTGATCACCACGGTGTTGCCCGCGCAGAGAGCAGGGGCCAGCTTGCTGCTTGTCAGAGTCAGCGGCGAGTTCCAGGGAGTGATCGCGCCGACGACGCCGAGCGGCTCCCGTGCCGTGTAGTTGAGGACCTGGCGGTCGGAGGTGGGGATGAAGTCGCCGTGGATCTTGTCGGCGAGCCCGGCGTAGTAGTAGAAGTACTCCGGCAGTGTGGCCAGTTGCCCGCGCATCTCGCGCAGCAGTTTGCCGTTGTCCCGCGACTCCATGCGCGCGAGGTCCTCGGCGTTCTCGGCGATCAGGTCGCCGAGGCGGCGCAGCAGGTGCCCGCGTCGCGTCTGGCTGAGGTCGCGCCACCGCGGATCCTCGAAGGCCCCCCGTGCGGCGGCCACGGCCCTGTCGACGTCGGCCGCGTTCCCGCGTGCCGCACGGTAGAGGACCTGGCGCGTGGCCGGGTTGGTGCTCTCGAAGTACTCCCCCGACGCGGGCTCCACCCATGTACCGCCGATGAAGTGCTGCAACGTGGTGAGTTCAGACATGTGCGCGCTCTCCGATGAAGGTGGTGAGACAGTCGACGAACGCATCGGGGCGCTCGACGGGCAGCATGTGACGCGCTGTGGGGATGACGGCGGCGCGGCAGTGCGCGAGTGCCGAGGCGAGCCTGTGGGTCATCTCGGGGGTGGAGCCGGGATCGTTCTCACCCGTCACAGCCAGTGCGCGTACGGCGATGGAGCCCAGGTCAGGCGCGAGTTCGGCGTCCGCGGCAGCGAACACGCGATAGCAGGCGATGAAGGACCGGACATCGTTGGCCAGGAGCGTGGCCCTGGTGCGGGCGACGCATGCGGGGTCGACGTCGGTGCCGGTGTACCAGCGCTTCAGGGAAGCGGCGGCACTCGCCTCGAAGTCGGCCTCCGCGGTGTGCAGCCGCTCCAGGACGGACGCCCGCTCCTGGGGCGTACGGTCGCACACCGAGCTGACCGAGGTCAGCGTGGCCGCCAACTCCGGGCGGTGCAGCGCCACGTGCTGGGCGACGAGCGCCCCGAGCGAGAATCCGACCAGGTGGGAGCCTGCCGGAATCTCGGCGACGGCCCCGTCGGCCAGGTCGGTGAGCGTCACCCCGTCGTGCACGGGCCGGCGCGTGCCGTGGCCCGGCAGGTCGGGGGTGATCACGGTGAAACGGTCGGCCAGGAGCGCGGCTGCGGGCTCCCACATGGTGTGGTCGAGCCCGACGCCGTGCAGCAGCACCACGGTCGGCTTGCTCATACGTGCCTACTGCTCGGTCGAGAGAGGTGCGAGGCGCTGCTGCGGACGCCCCTGGGCGGCGGCGGCGAGCGCGATGACGATCTCGTTCGGGTGGGGAGCGTCGGTGAGCCGGATCTCGATGGTCTGGTGGTGCGAACGGATCGTGGCGTCGGTGATGTGCTTCAGCGGAATGTCGAAGACCACGCCGGCGGGTCCGCGCTTCTCGACAGCGGGCAGCAGGGTGGTGGCGCCTGCGGCCTTGCGGAAGTGGTCGCCGAACTTGAGTGTGTGGATCAGCGCCGAGCCGTGCTCGACCTCGCCGTCCAGGCCGACGACGGCAGCCTTGCCGTACGCCTCGGCGGGAGCCTGAAGGGCTTCAAGTACCGCGGGGGCGAGGAGCGCGCCGATGTCGGATGCGTGCGCGTCGATGCCGGGATTGAGGTCTTCGACGAAGCCCTGACCGGCCCACGGGTTCTCGATCACCGCCGCGACGACGGCGATCCGGGCGGGGCCGCTGACTGCGCGGCCGCCTTCGGTGTGGATCTCCTCGACGACGGTCACGATCTTGCGGACGTTCATGAGGGCACTTCCTCCAGTGTTTCGGTGGTGACGACGGGGTCGGTCATGCGGTCCCCGATGCGGGGGTGGGGGCGCGGGCCCGTCGACGCTGCCGCGATGACGACGATCTCGTCGGCATGCGGGGCGTCGGGAACACGGGCGCTGATGGTCTGGTAGTGGCTGCGGGTCGCGGCAAGTGTCTTGTGCCAGAGGGGGACGATCAGCGTTTCGCCTGCCTCGGCGCGCGTGTCGGCGAAGCAGATGATCGACTCGCCCTGGAGGAACTCCCGGACCAGATTGCCGAAGTACGGGGTGTGGATGAGGGCACCGGCGTGCTCGATCTCGCCCGCCGTGCCGACGATGGCGGCCTTGCCGAAGGCTTCGATCTCGTCCACGCCACCGAGCGCGCCGATGAGCCGGTCGGTCAGCACCTTCGCCAGTACCGGGGCGACGTGCCCCTGCACCGGGGACAGATCCGTCGAAGGGCCGGTGCCCAGCCACGGATTCCGGATGACGGCGGCGACGCTGGCTCGCCTGGCCGGTTGCGCGGGCACATCGCCCGCCTCGGTGAGGACGACGTCGCGGTAGAGCACGAGCTTACGGAGACCGATGCTCGCGTCCGGACGATCCAGGTTGCTCTCTTGCATGCCACAGGACGTTAGACATGCTCTCCGGTGCCGGTCAAGAGGGAAGGCCGGGCGACTTCTCCAAAGCCACCGGAAGGTGACCATGAGGCCACTTGGCGCTCCTGACCTGGTTAATCATCGAATCCACGCCCAGCGATGCACCTCAGGGCGATTCGAAGCGACCGATCCCTTGACGCTCAATCTGCGGCATGCCTTACTGCTTCTTGTATACCAATGACGGTAGCGGCGAGCCCCGCGGACTCAAGGAGTTTCATGTCCAGTCCCCTTCGAGCGGGTGCGGAAATGACGCCCGACGAGCCGTCCGCGAGCGGGGGCGAAAGCCCCGCCGACGGCCCTTCCGATGGCACCGGCCCAGGGGAAGGAACCGTTGGCAGGCTCGGTTCCGTTTTCTGGGCCTCACTCGGTATCTCCGCCGTTTTCGTCGCCTGGGCGGTGCTCTTCACGGAGAACCTGAACACGGTCACCACCGCGTCCCTGAACTGGGTCACGGGCACCTTCGGCTGGTCCTATCTGGTGGTCACACTCGCCATCCTGGTCTTCCTGGTGTTCCTGGCCTTCAGCCCCGCCGGCGACATCCGGCTCGGCAAGGACACCGATCGCCCCGAGTTCTCGACGCTGACGTGGTTCTCCATGATCCTCAGCGCGGTCATGGGCATCGGCCTCGTCTCGTACGGCGTCGCCGAACCCATCTCCCACCTCGCGGCGCCGGCCCACGGCGTCGCCGAGCCGAACACCCCGGCGGCAGCGGTACGGGCCCTGCAGTACTCCTACTTCGACTGGGGCCTGCACGCCTGGGCGATCTTCGCCATCTTCGGACTCGCCATCGCGTACTCGACCCACCGAAAGGGTCGCCGCGCCCTGGTCAGCCAGTTGTTCGTGCCCTTGCTCGGCGACCGCGTCAACGGGCCGATCGGCAAGGCGATCGACGTACTCGCCGTGTTCGCGACGCTCTTCGGCACCACGACCTCACTCGGCCTCGGGGCGCTCCAAGTCAACAACGGCCTGGGCACGTTGTTCGGAATCCCGGTCAACTCGGTGACCCAGGTGCTCATCATCGCCGCCGTCACCGCGGTCTTCACGCTCTCGGCGGTGACCGGTGTCAGCAAGGGCATCAAGTTCCTGAGTCAGGGCAGCTCGCTGCTCGCGGTCGCACTCTTCGTCTTCATGCTGGTCGTCGGCCCTGCCGTCTTCATCGCCAACCTGTACATCGAGTCCGTGGGCCAGTGGGCCACCGACTTCTTCCGGATGAGCCTGCAGGGCACCGCGTTCGGCGGGCTCGAATGGATGCAGGTGTGGACCTACTTCATGATGGCCTGGTGGGTCTCCTGGGGCGCCTTCGTCGGTGTCTTCCTCGCCCGCATCTCGCGGGGCCGCACCATCCGGGGCTTCATCGTCGGAGTCCTTGTCGTGCCCAGCGTGGTGTTCTTCACCTGGTTCACGGTCTTCGGCGGTACGGCGATCCACCTCGATCTGTTCGAGGGCGGTGACATCGCCGAGCAGACCTCGGCCGACATCAACAGCGCGTTCTTCGCGACCCTCGACCACTTCCCGCTCGCCGGGATCACATCGGCCGTCGCGATCCTGCTTGTCGTGATGTTCTTCGTCTCCGGAGCGGACGCCAACACCTATGTACTCAGCATGATGACCTCGGAGGGGTCGCTCACCCCGCGCCGTTCGGTGCTCATCCTCTGGGGAATCCTCACCGGCGTCACCGCCGTCGCCCTCATGCTCGCCGGCGGCCTCGACGCCCTTCAGAACACCGTCATCGTGACGTCCTTGCCGTTCCTCGTGATCATCGCCGGCCTGGCGGTGTCCTTCTGGAAGGAACTGGGCGCCGACCGAAAGGAGAAAATTGATGTCGCACGCTGAAACCCGTCGCGCACGCACGGAGAAGGCATGGGCCGCGGCCTGGGGCCAAGGGGACGTCGATGCCCTCGACGACCTGCTGAGCCCGGCCTACCTCCGCCACGGCAATGACCCGCACCCACAGGACCTGACCGCGTTCAAGGCCGCCGTCGTCTCCACGCGCGCGGCATTTCCTGACCTGGTCACGACCATCGACGACATCGTGGTCGAAGGCGACAAGGCGGCGATCCGCTGGCGCAGCAGCGGAACCCACACGAACTCGTTCCTCGGCGTCCCGGCCACCACGCGGCGCGTCGACGTCAGCGGTGCCACCTTCGCCCGATTCGAAGGGGACCAGATCGTCGAGGAGTACGTGACATGGGATCCGCGGGCCCTGCTCTCGGCCCTTGGCATCATCCGCGTGGGACAGGACTGACGATCAAGATGTCGATGACAAGCAGCACAAGCACGACAAGGAGCACTTACATGGCGCCGCTCGCCTCCAAGCCCGACCTCGACGTGATGAAGCAGGTCAACCGGCAGTTCATCACCGGTGTCACGGTCGTGACCGCGATGGACGGAGAAACCCCCCGCGGGCTCGCCGTCAACGCCTTCTCGAGCATCTCGCTCGACCCCGCCACCGTGGCGGTGTGCGTCCAGCGCACCTCGTCCACCCACGACTGCCTGTTCCGGGCGGACCACCTCGCGATCAACATCCTGTCCACGGACCAACTCGACGTCGTCGGCACGTTCGCGACGAAGTCCGACGACAAGTTCAAGGACCTGGACTGGCACAGCGGTCCGTTCGGCAGCCCGCTGATCGCCCGGAGCAGTGCGCAGATGGAAGTCGAGATCCGCGAACGGCTCCAGGCCAGCACCCACACCGTCTTCATCTGCCGTGTGGTGCACGCCGCGGTCGAAGAGCGGGCCCCGATGGTCTACGGCGCGGGTAAGTTCTTCGACGGTGGCGCGCTCGCGCCCCTGGGATGACCGGCGGACGGCTCGGGAGACGAAGGAGGGTTCGGTGAATCGCGCGAAGAGCGAACCGAAGAACGGGTCGATGCAGGGCAGGGTGATCGCCGAGATGCGCCGGCGGATCATCAAGGGCGACATCGCGCCCGGTGCTCCGCTCTCGGAGCTCGCCCTCGCGGACGAGTTCGGTGTCAGCCGTACGCCGGTACGCGAGGCTCTCAAGCAGTTGCAGACCGAAGGGCTCGTCGAGATCCGGCCTCGCGTGGGGACGTTCGTCACCACTCCGTCCCGCCGCGAGATCACCGAACTCTTCGAGATGAAGGAGCTCCTGGAGGGCGCCGCCGTCCGCCTCCTGGCGCAGCGGGGCCGGGTCGCGGAGATCGACATGCTCGAACGGAACCTGCGCGAGGCCGATCAAGCGGTGGCGCGTGACGATCGGGAGCGGTACGCGGAGTTGGTCCAGGAGTTTCACGATCTGCTCATCGCCGGTGCCGACAACAACAAATTGGCGGCCCACTACCGGATGTTGATGAACCAGCTGGCCTACTCCCGCCTGGTGAACACCTCGCTGAGCCAGCCGGGCCGCGCGCTGCAGTCGGACCGCGAACACCACCTCGTACTGGAGCTGATCCTCGAGAAGGACGGCGACAGCGCCGAGCAGGTGATGCGCGAGCACGTCAGGGCCAGTCGACGCGCGCTGCTTGCCCGGCTGCCCATCGGCGGCTCGGGTGAGGGCTTCGGCACGGCAGGGTCCTGACGCCGGGCAATCTGAGGCAGCAGCATCCCGGTCCGGTCCTACTCCGGGGCGCGTAGGACCAGGCCGGGATAGATCGCGTTCTCGTCGGTCAGGGTGGGGCGGTTCGCGGTCAGGAGCCGCTTCCCCGCGGTGGGGTCGTTGTAGGCCCGCAGGGCCACGTCGCTGAGTGTTTCGCCTTCCTGGACGGTGACGAAGCGTGGCAGGAGCCCCTCCTGCCCGGCCGCCACCCGGTCCTCCACCTCCGCGACACCTGCGACGTTCCCCAGAGCGAGCAGGATCTTCTCCTTCTGCTCCTGCAGGGCGGCATCTCCGGCGACGACGACCCTGAATCCCTCGACGCTGACCCGGAAATGATCGTGCGTGAGGCCCAGGTCCTCGAGACGCCCCTTGAGCTGAGCCGCCGCCTTGTCCGGCTCGCTCACCAGCGGAACCTCGAGCTGATGGCCCGCTTCCCGCGTGAACTCGTACCTCGCCATGTGCCCTCCACGTGTCGCGTCACGAGGCGACCGGGAGCCGCCTTCGTCGTTCGCCTTCTCCCCCACCTACCCGCTCAAGAGCCACCACTCGCTCAAGCGCCACATGAGCTGACGAACAGGCTCTCACCGGGCGCGAGTTTCATGACGGTCATCACACCGTGAACACACCGGGTTAAGGTCGCCCCTGGGGGCAACATGGCGAATATGCCATCAGCGCCATCATTCGATGATCAGTCCGCGTCCCAGCGGTTCCCCTCCCCCAGTGACGAGCCGGAACAGCTGAGGGCCACCGCCGCGGAGCTGCGTGAGCAGGTTTCCGAGCTGGAGGTCCAGGCGCGTACGCGCCCCAGGATCGCCCTCGCCGAGGGTGTCCTGATCGAGCGGTATCGACTGCCGAACGCGGAGGCGGCGTTCACGTTGCTGCGCCAGGCGTCCCAGCGGGCCAACATCAAGCTGCACCAGCTGGCGGCCGCGGTGGCCCGGACGCCAGGACCCGCACCGGGCGCCCGGGTGTGGTTCAGCGGGCGGGCACAGCATCCGGTACCCGACCTGGCCGCGCTCGAGGCCGGCACGCTGAACGTGACCAACCAGGGCGAGGTACTCGGCGCCGCCTTGCATCGCGTCCTGTCCGTCACCGGCACGGACATGGGAAACGTGCAGCTGGTCGAGGACGGCGTCCTGCGCATGACGAAACATGCCGGTCTCTCCCGGCAGTTCACCGACTACTTCGCGTTCGTCGACGGGAACACCTCATGCTCCCGAGCGGCCTCCGCCAGTCACCAGGTCACCGTCAAAGAGGTGGCCTCGTCGGCCGGCTTCGACGACGACACGCGCCGGGTGATCCTCGCGGCCGGTAGCCGCGCCTGCCACAGCGTCCCGCTGGTCGACGACCAGGACACCGTCCACGGCGTCATCTCCTCCCATCACGCCAGCCCGCTGACCGGCTTCACCCAGACTCAGCTCCAGACCCTGCACACCGCCGGTCGCACGCTCGGCACCTGGATCAAGTGGCACCAGCACACCGTCCTGCGCGCCGCGCTGGAAGACCTCCACCAGCTCGCCCGAGCCTCCCGCCAGTAGCACTGGGGGGTCACGGCTGGAGCGGCATCTTCCAGCAGTTGGAGGTGGCCTGCTTGCGGAGAGCCGGTCGGTCAGCCAGGAGATGGCGTCGCCCTGGTCGGTGATGAGCGGCACCAGGTGGTTGGTGAGAATTTTGTCGCCGAGGTTCGGCAGCGCGAGGGCCTCGTAGGTGACGTTGCCGCCCTTGCCGCACCAGTCCACGGCCAGTTGCCGGGCTTGCTCGTGCGGAACGATGTCGTCCTGGACGCCGACCGCCAGACGCACCGGGCCAGTGGGCTTGAGCCTGCCGATGCGCTGCTTGTCGGTACCCGGCATCGGGCGGCCGTCGAGGCCGGGGATGCTCAGTCCGATTGGCAGAGCCTCGGTCCGGATCAACGCACCGTTGGTGGCGGGCAGTTCGGCCGGGCCTGCCCCACTGAGGCCCGCAGAGGAAACGGCGCCCGTCCGGGCCTACTTGGACTCGACTCGTCCGAACGCGCCGGGGCCGGTGGTCAACGCGTCCCGCGCCTCCTGCCACGCGTTGCCGTCCAGGCCGAACTGGGTGCGGAGGTAGGTCGCTGCGAGCCGTCCGAGCGCGGCGACCCGCTCGGGATTCTCGTCCGTGGTCTCGGCGACGTCGTACCCGCTGATCCCGCCGAGTCCGTGCCCGGCGTCGAACAGGGTGAGCAGCGTCTTGGCGCCGGGAGCGAGGCTGTACGGGTCGGCGTGCCAGTCCGGGCCCATCTCCGTGAAGTGCCGGGAGTCGTCCTTGTCCCCGGCGACGACCAGCGCGGGCGTGGTCATGGCGGAGAAGTCGATGGTCCGGAAGACCGGGAACTGCTCGCCCATGACCCCGGTCAGGATGTCGCCTCCCCTGCCGGGGGCGGCCAGCAGCACACCCTGCTTGATCCGGGGCTCGGTGAGATCCGCCTCCCGCCCGTCGTCGGGGTCGGTGACCCGGGCCCCCAGCAGGAGGGCGGCGGTGAAGCCGCCCAACGAGTGTCCGGCCACGGCGATGCTGTCACGGTCCACGCGTCCGGCGAGTTGCGGCACAGCGGCCTCGATCAGGTCGAGCCGGTCGATGATGTGGGTCATGTCCTCGGCGCGCGAGCGCCAGAACAGAGGCGCTCCGGGAGTGCCCGCGTGCAGATGACTGAGCGTCATGGAGCTGAGGTGAGTGGGCTGGATGACGACGAAGCCGTGTTGGGCCCACAGGTCGGCGAGCGGGGCATAGCCGTTGAGTGAGGAGAGGTGGTTGGAGTGGCCGTGCCCGTGGGAGAGGAGGATGACCGGGAGGTCGGTTCCCGTCGCGGGTGCGGTGACACGCACCTGCAGGTCGACGGGGCGTCCGGGCACGGACAGCACCACCGGGCTGAACGAAAGCACGGGGGTGGGCGAGCCGACGGTGCGGTTCATGGAAGTCGATGCACTCACGATGCGTCTTTCCCTTCGGTTTTCCCTTTGGGGCCTCTGCCGCTGATCTCATGGGGCTGAGCGCGTGAGGCAGGGAGGAAGTGCCGGCTTCAGCTAGACTGAAGCGGAACGTTGCTCCACTTACAATACGGAACACTGTTCCGCTTGACAAGCGGAACAGTGTTCCGACTTGTCGGCGGCTACAGGAAGGAGAGTGCGGTGCCCACTGCAGGCCGGTCCGGAGAGGTGGCGGCCCCGAGCAAACGGGCCGACGCGGTGCGCAACCAGCAGAAGCTGCTCGCCGCCGCCGCCGAGGTGTTCGTCACCTCGGGCGTCGATGCGCCGATCCGCGAGATCGCGGCCAAGGCGGGCGTGGGGATGGGCACGATCTACCGCCACTTCCCGACGCGGGCTGATCTTGTCGTCGCCGTCTTCCGCCACCAGGTCGAGGCGTGCGCCGAAGCCGGTCCGAGCCTGCTGGCCAGTGCCGAATCGCCGCTCGACGCGCTGCGCCAGTGGATCGATGTCTTCGTGGACTTCCTGGTCACCAAGCACGGGCTCGCCAACACGGTGCAACCGGACAGCAGCGGCTTCACCGCGCTCCACACCTACTTCCTCGACCGCCTGCTGCCCGTCGCCGAGCAGTTGCTCGACGCCGCAGTCGGCGCGGGCGAGATCAGGCCCGGTACGCAGCCCTATGAACTCATGCGCGGCATCGGCAACCTCTGCATCAGCCCCGACAGCGACCCGCGCTACGACCCCCGCCGCCTGGTCGCGCTCCTTCTTCAGGGACTCCAGCAACCGCAGTCATCCTGATATCGGCGGCGAGGAGGACAGGCGGCAAGGCGGCGAAATCCTTCCTGGCGAGAATCCGGGGCTTATCGGCATTTTCGCCGCTGTTGGCTCGACGGTGCCATCCATAGGCTCTTGGCATCAGCCGCCGACGAGAAGGCTATTCACATGTTCGACGAGACCAATGGGGCCGGTGCCCTGCCCGCATCAGTGGCCGGAGTTCGCATCCCCACCAGCGAACTGGCCCACGAAACCACCGCGTTCGTACGACGCGTGTCCTCCGGGACGCTCTTCAACCATGTCATGCGGACATACGTTTTCAGCGCGCTGCTGTTCGATCGACGCGGCGTTCACTACGACCGTGAACTTGCGTTCGTCGCCGCGGCCCTGCATGACCTCGGTCTGGTCGAGGCGTACCAGACACCGACTGAACGCTTCGAGGTCGACGGCGCCGACGCCGCACAGCGGTTCCTGCGGAAACAGGACATGTCTGACGATCGGGTGGAGGTCGTCTGGGATGCGATCGCCCTGCACACCAACTTCGGCATCGCGACTCGGAAGAGGCCGGAGATCGCCATGATCTCCGTCGGGTCCGGACTCGATTTCGCCGGGAACGATCTTCAGGAAATCCCGTCCGACATTCTCGAAGAAATACTCACCACCTTCCCCAGGGAAGGCTTTAAGCGGGACGCGCTCGACAACGTGGTGTCGCTGTGCCGCACAAAGCCCATGTCGGTACTCATGCATCCCTTCGCCGAGGTCGGCCGCCGCCATATCCCCGACTTCTCGGTGCCCACCGTGGAGGATCTGCTGCTCGCCGCGCCTTTCGAGGAGTGACGGCGGGCGACGCACCCGCCGGAGCGTCGCTCCGGCGGGCCGCGGCTCAGCGCGACAGCACGGTCTCCAGCCACTGCTGGACCTCGGGAGTGACCGGGTCGGTGATGTCGGCGAACTCCTCATGCTTCTTCAGGAACTTGGCCACGTACGGGCAGACCGGCACGATCCGCAGGCCCGACGCACGGACGTCGGCCAGTGCCTGCTGTACGAGGATCGAGGCCAGACCCTGCCCGGCGAAGGCGTCGTCGACCTCGGTGTGGAAGAAGACCCGTTGGCCGTCCCGATCGCGGTACGCCGCGAGGCCCGCGGTCGTGCCGTCGACCAGGATCTCGTAGCGGTGCCGAGTGTCTACTCGCTGGACGGTCGGAGCGGGAGCCGGCTGGGTCATCGTGTGCCTCTCGGACGGGTCGGGTCGGAGCGCGGGGTGATGGTGGCACTCGAAGGGCGGGGCGCGGGGATGCGCTCTCCGTCGTAGCCGTCGACCCGACCGAAACGGTCGGCGGCGCTCCGCCCAACAGGACCACCCTGGCCCGGGAGTTCGTCTCGTTCGTCAGCGTCAGCGTGATGCCGCGGCTTCGCCGAACCCGCTGAGCATGATCACTGAAATTCTACGACCCGTCGTCCCGGTTCGCCGCGACCGACTGTGACCCGGCGAGCTCGTCGAAGAGCAGGGCGCAGTCGCCGGTCTGCCCCGTGCGGTAGGCGACGCGCGCCACCAGGTGCGCGGCGACCGGGCTGGTGAGGAGCTGGAAGAACACGACGAGGGCGAGCGTCCCCAGGTCGACCCACGAGCGCAGCCGCAGCGCGACGCCTGCGGTGAGCAGGAGGATGCCGAGCGTCTGCGGGTTGGTGGCAGCGCTGCTCCGGGCGAGGACGTCGGGCAGGCGCAGCAGGCCGATGACGCCGGTCAGGCAGACCAGGGCGCCGATGAGCAGCAGGGCCGCCCCTGCGACATCGGCCACGTGGTTCCAGTTGCTCACGGGCCCTCCTTGGGCTGGGCGGACGGCAGGGTGGGGCGGTCGCGTACGGCGATGAAGCGGGCGATGCCCACGGAACTGGTGAACCCGAGGAAGGCGATCACCAGCATGATCGACAGGTAGTAGCGGGTACGGGTGGAGGCCGCCTGCACCCCGATCCCGGCCACGATCAGCGCTGCCGCGACATCGAAGCCCACCGCCCGGTCGAGCATGGACGGGCCGCGCCAGATACGGATCAACAGGAGTGCGCCCGCGAGCAGGATCACCGCCAGGGCGGCGTCGAGCAGGATGTCGTCCACAGAGGTCACGGCCGGGGGTCCTTTCGTGCGGAAGGCGCGGGAGGTGCGGGAGGTGCGGGAGGCACGGGTGGTACGGGCCCCGGGTCCACGGCGACGCGCGCGATCTCGGCGCGGGTGCCGAAGGCCCGTACGACCAGTGACTCCAGGCGCCACGCGTCGCGGCGGGTACGGCGCACCGCGTCGCGGTCGTCGGCGTCGGACATGTGCAGGTACAAGGTGGCGGTGGCGCCGTTCACCTCGACCAGGGCACCGCCCGGGACACAGGAGACGGCGACAGCGGTCGCCGCGATCATCAGGTCGGTGCGGCACCGCAGTTGGACGGCGATCACCGCGGCGGGACGCCTGCGGCCGCCCAGGGCCTGGCGGGTCACCGTGGCGCTGGAGGCCACCATGTCGTACGCCAGGTAGCCGGCGAGCCGCAGGATGCCGAGCGGACGCAGGCGCAGGGCGAGTTCGACGGCGGGCAGCGGGAAGACGAGGCACAGCACGACGGATACGAGGACGCCGCTGATCAGATTGCCCCAGGTCGGCCCCGACCACAGCAGCATCCAGATCACCGTGAGCCAGGCGATCAGCGACAGGTCCAGGCGGCGCGGGCGGCTCTTGGATTCAGGGGAGCTCACGGGCCGAGCACCGCCGTGATGTACGGGGTCCGAGCGAGGATTTCAGCGGCCGAGCGGTCGGCAAGGCCCGTCAGGGGGGCGGCGAGCACGGTGTAGGAGAGGCTGAGCAGCACCGCGGCGATGGTCGCACCGACCATCACGCGCGGCACCCGAGCCGTGGTGCGGACACAGGCGGCCGCGGGGGCGACGGCCACCGCGCCGGTGCTCCCGGCTCTCTCCGAAGCGGCACTGTCGTCGCTGTCATCGCTGTCGTCGACATCCTCCAACACGGTTCCCTCCTGTGGGAGTTGGGAGGGTGCGGCCCGCCAGAACGCCAGGTTCCACACCTTCACCATCACGTACAGCGTCAGGAGACTGGCGACGGCGCAGGCGCCGAGCAGAACGTACGCGTCACTGCCGCCGTCCGCCGCACCCGCCCGCATCAGCCCCAGCTTTCCGATGAAGCCGGACAGCGGCGGGATCCCGGCGAGGTTCATGGCGGGCACGAACCACAGCGCCGCCAGCAGGGGCGCGGTGCGTGCCGCACCTCCCAAGCGCGTCAACTCCGTTGTGCCGTAGCGCCTTTCGAGCAGTCCGGCAGCCAGAAACAGCGTCGTCTGTACGGTGATGTGGTGCGCCGTGTAGACGATGGCGCCGCCGATGCCGTCCCGGCTGCCGAGCGCGATTCCGTACAGCATGAAGCCGATGTGGCTGACGAGCGTGAAGGAAAGCAGCCGTTTGAGGTCGGTCTGGGCGACCGCGCCGAGGATGCCGATCAGCAGGGACGCGAACGCGACCGCCATGAACAGGAGCGAGAGCCGGTTGCCGGGGAACAGCAGGGTCTCGGCGCGCAGTATCGAGTACACGCCGACCTTGGTGAGCAGCCCGGCGAAAACGGCCGTCACCGGGGCGGGCGCGGTCGGATAGGAGTCGGGCAGCCAGGCGGCCACCGGGAAGACGGCGGCCTTGACGCCGAACACGGTCAGGAGTAGCGCCTCGATCAACCCCCGTACCCCCGGCGGAAGTTCGGACAGGCGGACGGCGAGCTGCGCGAAGTTGAGGGTGCCGCAGGCCGCGTAGGCGACCGCGATGCCCGCGAGGAACACCAGGGACGAGACGAGGGAGACGACGACGTACGTCGAACCGGCCCGCAGGCGCGGCTCGGTGCCGCCCACCGTGAGCAGCACGAAGCTGGCCATCAGCATGATCTCGAAGCCGACGTAGAGGTTCACGAGGTCGCCCGCGAGGAACGTGAGCGAGACCCCTGAGACAAGGACCAGGTAGGCAGGGTGGAAGACGGCGATCGGAGCGCGCTCCTCGCGGTCGACCATGTCCTGGCCAAGGGCGTAGATCAGGACGATGAGGGTGACGGCACCGGACACGGTCAGCATCAGCGCGGCGAGCCGGTCGACGACCAGGGTCACCCCGAGCGGCGGGGCGAAGTCGCCGAGATGCACGACGAGCGGGCCGCTGCGGTCGGCCTCGACGAGCAGGATGATGTCGACGGCGAGGACGGCGGCGAGCACGCCGATGCCGATGAGGCGGTGCAGCAGGCGCAGCCGGGGCCCGATGAACATGCTCAGGCCGCACGCGGTCAGCGGCAGCACGACGGGCAGCGGGACGAGGGCGTTCACCGGGGGTCTTTCTCCTGCCTTTCGGGGCCGGGCGGCCGGGGCGGGTCCGCGCCGAGGATGTCGTCCCACAGGTCGCCCGTGGCGTCCCGGGCGCGGGCCTGGAAGGCGCGGTCGTCGCGCAGCCGGTGACGCTGCTCACGGCGTTCGTCGCGCCAGGCGCGCGGCCCCTCGTCGCGGTGCAGCTCGCGCAGCTCGGCACGCTCCTCGCGGATCTGCGCCCGCAGGACGACGCGCCGGTCCTCCACGTCGTCCGGCACGAAGTCGGAGCCGGTCAACTGGCTGCTGCGATACACCATCGCGAGCAGGAACGCCGTGGTGGCGAGGGTGATGACGACGGCGGTCAGCGCGATGGCCTGGGGCAGCGGATCGGTGACCCGCGCGTACGCGACGCCCGGGTAGAGGAGCGGCGGAGCTCCGGCCCGCCCGGTGGTGGCGAGGACAAGGAGGTTGACGCCGTTCCCGCACACGATGACGCCGATGAGCACCCGGGTCAGGCTGCGGGTGTGGATGAGTACCGCGCCGACGGAGGTCAGGACGACGGCGCAGACCAGCAAGGTCAGACTGACGGTCACCGCTCCCCCTCTCCGGCGGCGAGCGCGAGCCCGGCTCTGGCTTCCGTCTGCTGGTCGATCTTCGATCCGAGTGCGCGTACGACGTCGAGGACCGCACCGAGGACCAGCAGATACACCCCCAGGTCGAAGAGGACGGCGGTGCCCATGTGCCAGTCCCCGATCAGCGGCAGATGCCCGTGCCACGTCCAGGCGTGCAGCACCGTCCCGTCGGCGAGACCAAGGAGCGCGACGCCCGTCGACAGGGCAAGACCGAGCCCGGTGAAGAAGCCGGGGTGGGCCGGGGCCGCGGCCGCCAACTCGTGGCGCCCACCCGCGAGGTAGCGGATCATCAGGGCCACGCCCGCGACGAGTCCGCCGACGAATCCGCCGCCCGGCAGGTTCTCCGCGCACAGCAGCAGGTACACCGAGAGCACCAGGATCGGGTGGAAGACGAGACGGGCGATCACCTCGAAGACGACGGATCGGTGTTCGGGCGCGAGCGTGTCACCCGCCATCAGCCAGCTGCGCTCCGGCGCGGCCTGCCGGTACTCGGGCGGCACCTGGATGGCGGGGGTCGCCAGGGACCAGGCCGTCACCCCGCCGGGCAGCGCGGGCGGCGGGCCGGCCGCCGGGCCCTGCCTGCGGTGTACGTACAGCAGGCTCGTCACGCCCAGGACGGCGACCGCGAGGACGGCCGACTCGCCCATGGTGTCCCAGGCGCGGAAATCCACGAGAATTGTCGCCACCACGTCCTTGAGGCCATGGTGCGCCGTCTCCTCCGTCATGGCGGCCCCGGCCGGATGCGCCGTCCGCGCGGCCGCCGCGATCCATACCGCGCAGGCGACCACGACGCTGCTGCCGAGCGCGAGCAGCAGGCCGGCCACGCGGCGCCACGACGGCAGCGACTCTCCGAAGTGCACGGGCAGCCTTCGCAGGACGAGGATCAGGACCACGGTCGAGACGGTCTCCACGCCGAACTGCGTGAGCGCCAGATCGGGTGCGCCCTGGACGACGTAGAGGAGCGCCGTACCGTACCCGGTCAGGCCCGCGAGCACGGCCGCCTTCATACGGCGTTGTACGACCAGGCACATCAGGGCGCACGCGCTGGTCAGCGCGGCGACCGCGGCCTGCCACGGGGTGTCCCAGACCCGGGGCGCGGGGGCGCCGTGCCAGGGGCGGTCCGTGACGAGGACGGCGATGAGCCCGGCGAGCACGACGCCCAGGATCGTGGCCACGTACGCGGGCAGCGACCCCTTCTGCACCGCACCCGTCACCTGCAGCGCGGTCCGCTCAAGACCGAGCACGATCCGCCCGAACCCCTCGTCCGCCTTCGGCCACGCGAGCCGCCGCCCCAGCCTCGCCATTCCGCCCCGCCCCGCGAACAGCGCCGCGCCACCCGCCCAGGCGAGCGCGGACAGACCGAGCGCGGGCCCGAACCCGTGCCACAGCGCGAGGTGATAGGGGTGCGCCGGGAGGGGGTACTGCGCCGCGTACGCCTCGAAGAGAGGCGCCACCCACCCGATCCCGGGGCCGAGGAGCAGCGATCCCGCGGCGAGCAACGCGGGCGGCGCGAGGAAGGCGGGGCCGACGCGGTGTACGGCAGTGTCCGCGAGCCCCGGCTTACGGGCGAACGCACCCCACAGGAATCGCAGCGTGTACGCGGTGGTGAGCGCGGAGCCGACCACGATCAGGGCGAGCACCCACCGCTCGGCGACGCTGCCGTGCAGCAGCGCCTCGAACGCGGCCTCCTTCGCCACGAATCCGAGCAGCGGCACCATCGCGATCATCGACGCGCCCGCGACGACGGCGACCACGGCCACCCATGGCAGCGCCCGTCCCACACCGGACAGGCGTCGCAGATCGCGCGTTCCCGCCGCGTGATCGACGATCCCGGTGACCAGGAACAGCGGCGCCTTGAACAGCGCGTGCCCGAGGATCATCGCACCGGCCGCGAGCGCGGTGTTGTACGAGCCTGCCCCCGCGAGCACGATCAGGAAGCCGAGTTGACTGACGGTCCCGTAGGCGAGCAGGAGTTTGAGGTCGTTGAGCCGCAGCGCACGCCAGCCGCCGAGCAGCATCGTCGCCGTGCCCAGGACAAGCAGCACCGGCCGCCACGGCGTGACGTCCGCGAACGCGGGAGCGAGCCGCGCCACCAGGTACACGCCCGCCTTCACCATCGCCGCCGCGTGCAGATAGGCACTGACGGGGGTGGGAGCGGCCATCGCGTTCGGCAGCCACATGCTCAGCGGCCACACCGCCGACTTGGCGAGCGCTCCGGCCAGGATCAGTACAAGGGCGACCGAGAGCGTCGTATCGGCCGGGGGCGGCGACTCCAGGATCCGGGAGATCCGGTACGTGCCCGCCGCGTGACCCAGCATCAGGAATCCCACGAACATGGCGAGTCCGCCCACCGTGGTCACCGTCAGCGCCTGCAGCGCGGAACGGCGGCTCGCCCGCTTCTCGCTGTCGTACCCGATCAGGAGGAAGGACAGGACGGTCGTCAGTTCCCAGAACAGATACAGGATCATCAGGTCGTCGGCGAGGACGAGCCCCAGCATCGCTCCGGCGAAGGCGAGGAGGTTCCCGCCGAAGGCGCCCAACTGCCGCGTCCCCGGATCGAAGTAGCTCGCGCAGTACAGCAGCACGAGCGCCCCGATCCCGGCGGCGAGCAGCACCATCACCAGGGACAGCGCGTCGAGCCGGAACGCCACATCGACGTCGTACGCCTCGATCCACGACCACGCCTCGCTGCGCGCTCCCCCGCCCGTCACCGTGCCCCACTGGCAGAGCGCCCAGGCGAGCGCGGCCGCGGGCGGCAGCGCGAGGACGACGAAGGCGCGTGGGCCGGCGCGGCGGACGAGCGGTGCCGCGCAGAGCGCGACGACGAAGTGGGCCAGGACCAAAACGGTCATGGGTCATGCATATCGGCAAGTAAGCGACATATAGGGTGGGCGCGCCGGGAAGTCGTCCCTCGTCCCTGTCGCGCGGCTCGCGAATCCTCAGCGGCCGCGCAGTGCCTTCCAGTCGTCCTCGAGAATGGAGTACTGGACGATGTCGTGCCACACGCCGTCGACATGGCCGTAGTGCCGCAATCGCCCCTCACGGACCATGCCGGCCTTCTCGATGGCCCGCTGTGCGGCGACGTTGGACGGCATGAATCCCGACCAGACCCGGTGCAGCCCGAGCCGGTCGAAGCCCAGAATGCCAAGCAGGAAGCCGATCTCGACGCTGTGGCCCACGCTCACCCGGTCGGCGCGCAGAGCCAGACCCACCTCGGCGCTGCGGTAGCCGACACGGACCATCCCGCCCTCGCCCGACTGGTCCTCGACGATCAACTTCGCCGAGCCGATCAACTCACCCGTGGCAATCTCGCTGACGCCGAGGCGGTAGTGCGAACGCGGGGTCCGGCGGGCACCGGCCCTCGCCTGCTCGACAAGCGCCGCGGCGTCGGGGCGCCGGAAGGGCGGCATGCCGAACTCGCGGGTCGTGCGGGGGTCGCCGAAGATGTCGAGTACGCCTTCGACATCGCTTGGCACGAACTCCCGCAGTCGCAGCGTGGTGCCTTCGATGAGTACCGAACGCTGCTCCGACACTTCCGACACTCGCGGTGGCCACTCATCGACCCGCGCCCGGCGCGGCTCTCGCGGAGCCCACAGGTGGGCCTGCTCCCGCTCGGCTTCCAGGCGATCCGTCATCTTTTGACTCCTTGGTGATGTTCCGTCAGGCCGAACGACACGCGCGTGACCCAGAGCGGCTTGCGCGTGCGGATCGCAGGAAGGAAGTTGGCCAGCGGCAGGACCCACCCGCAGAGGAACCCTCGGCCCCGCGGTTCGCGAACTGCCCGCACGGCCGCGACGTTGGGGTGCACCGTGCGCAGCTTCCGCCGCTCGGTCGGTGTCATCCCCCAGAGCATCGGCGGCGGACGGTATCCGGCGGGGTAACTCCACCGGCCCCGTACGGTGCGGGCGGCCATCCAGGCCGGCGGGGTATCGAAGACCAGGTCCGCTCCGGGGAAGCGGGCGGCGCACCCTTCGATGAGCCGGTGCACCACATCCCGTGGGAGATACATCAGCATCCCCTGGGCGAGGATCAGCAACCCTCGCGAGTCGTCGACCTCGTCCATCCACCGTGAATCGGTGGCCGAGCAGGGCAGCGTCCGGTGGCGTGGCGCGTCCGGCAGCAACCGCTGCCGCAGCGCCGCGACTTCGGGCAGGTCGACCGCGAGCCAGCGCACCCTGCCGTTGTCCACCCGCCAGAACTGCGTCTCCAGGCCCTCCCCGAGCGAGACGACCATGCCGTCCGGGTGGTCGCTGAGGAAGCGGCGCACCTCTCGGTCGTAACAGCGCGCCCGTACCGCCATCCCTTGTGCCAGGCCCCAGTTGCCGGTGCCGAACCGCTGCTCAAAGGGGTAGTCGACGGAGTCGATGACCTCGATCGCCTTCGGGTCGAGCAGTGCCGAGCCAGGGTCCTTCGCGGCCAGAGCGCGGTGGTGCAACGTCCATAGCGTCGTCTCGGCGACGCCGTCCAGCTGGGCCTGCCGCTTCTGTCCGTCCATCCGGCGATGGTCACAACACCGGCGGCGCCCCAGCAAGGAGCGTCACTCCTCCGAGCGTATAGATCACTCCTTCAGTTGGGATTTCCTGTCGCCCCGTTCCCGGTCTCGGACCGTCCGCCGCGCTGTGCGGCGGCGAGGGCCGCCTCGGTGTCGGCGGCGACCAGGTCGGCATTGATGCGGGCACCGGCCAGGGCACCTGCCGCGGCGGAGGCACCGACCTGGGCGCTCAGGTCGGTGGCGTTGCCGGCCACCCACACGCCCGGTACGTCGGTGGCACCGGCCGTGCCGGTGGCGAAGTGGCGGCCCATGCCGCCGGGCAGGTCCTGCATCGGCAGCTTCAGTTCGTCCAGGCCCTCGGTGCGGGCCTGCATGGTGGTGGCGACGGCGAGGACGCGCCGGGGCACCAGCTGTCCGTCACTCAGGCGTACGCCCGCGATGTCGCCGTCCTCTGCGGCCACGACCTCGGTGACCGGGGTGTCGACCACCCGGATGTTGCGGGCGGCGAAGCGCGCACGGGTGTCCTCGTCGAGTTCGGAGCCGCGGGTGAAGTAGACGAGGTCGTCGGTCAACTGGCGGAACAGCAGCGCGTGGTGGACGGAGGCCGGGCCTACGGCGAGGATTCCGATGGTCTCGTCGCGCACCTCCCAGCCGTGGCAGTACGGGCAGTGCACCAGGCCGTGCCCCCAGTGCTCGGCAAGCCCGTGGACGTCGGGCAGGACGTCGCGCAGTCCGGTGGCGACGAGCAGGCGGCGTGCCGACAGAGTGCTGCCGTCGACGAGGGTGACCGTGAAGCGCGGCTCGCCCTCATCGGCCGAGGGGGCGGTGGGGGCAGCGGAGGTCACTTCCCCGGTCACGACCTTGCCGCCGTAGCGGCGTACTTCTTCGCGCCCCCTGCGCAGCAGTTCGGCGGGCGGGGTGCCCTCCAGGCCGAGCAGGCCGTGGATGCCGTCGGCGGGTGCGTTGCGCGGGGTGCCGCTGTCGATCACTACGACCGAACGGCGGGAGCGGGCGAGCATCAGCGCGCCGTTCAAGCCCGCGGCGCCGCCGCCGATCACCACGGCATCGACGGTCTCGCCCGGCAGCTCGTCGGTCGCATACGCGGCAGTGGTCACAGACATGGGTCGCACCCCTTTTCTTTATGCGAGCACCCCGTGTTCGGGGGCTACGGTCACGACGATAGGCACGTTTTGCTGTTAGGGCATATGATATTGCCCATGACGCAAGACAATGGCGAGATGGACAGCCTGGTACGCAAACGAATCCGGGCCCTGAGGGTGGCGCAGGGCTGGTCCCTGGAAGAACTGGCCGCCCGTGCCAAGGTCAGCCAGTCCACGCTCAGCCGCATCGAGAACGGGCAGCGCCGCCTTGCCCTGGATCAGCTCGTCACGCTCGCCCGGGCCCTGGACACCTCCCTCGACCAGCTCGTGGAGACCGCCACCGACGACGTCATCACGAGCCCGGCGATCGACGCGGCCCATGGGCTCATGCGCTGGCCGATCAAGGCTGAGCCCGGCATGAGCGTCGTACGCCAGCGCATGACGGACCCGCCGCCCGACAGCCCCTCACGCATGCGTGCCCATCCGGGCCGCGAATGGCTCGTCGTCCTGTCCGGCACCGCGGTCCTGCTCCTCGGCAACCGGCGCCTGCGCGTCGAGACCAACCAGGCCGCGGAGTTCCCCACGATGCTCCCCCACGCCATCGGCGCCGAGGGCGGACCGTGCGAGATCCTGGGCATCTTCGACCGCGACGCGCGCCGCGGCCACCAACGCGAGGACAAGAGCGAGAGCGGCCGGTCCGGCTCATGAACGCACCGGTCAGTTGCGCGTACGGCACCACCGCCGACCATCTTCTTGCGCACTCCGGGATCCATGGGGCCACTACGGCACGACCGATTTAGCGTCGCTGTCATGACCCATCCTTCCTCGCACACGGCCCACGACGGCGCCCACCACTGTTCCTCGCACGAGCCGGACGCCGACGGGCAGGCGGAGATCCTCGATCTGGACGCGGAAGTGCTCGGCGAGCACATCGCGTCCATCACCGCATGGCTGCCCCTGGAGAAGGAACCGCGCCACATCGTGGATCTGGGGTGCGGGACGGGGGCCGGCACCTTCGCGCTGCTGACGCGCTTCCCCGACGCGGAGGTGACCGCCGTCGACACGTCGGCCGGCCATCTCCAGCGCCTGCGGGCAAAGGCCGAGGCGCTCGGGGTGGCCGAGCGGGTGCGCACGGTGCAGGCCGATCTCGACGCGGCCTGGCCCGATCTCGGCCGGCCTGAGCTGGTGTGGGCTTCGGCGTCGATGCACCACATGGCGGACCCCGACCGCACCCTGGGCAAGGTCCACGATCTGCTCGCGCCCGGCGGCCTGTTCGCCGTCGTCGAGCTGGCCGACTTCCCTCGCTTCCTGCCCGCCGACGCTCCACAGGAGCGGCCCGGCCTGGAGGAACGCTGCCACGCCGCCCTCGCGCACGACGCCGCCGAGCACGTGCCGCACCGCGGTGCGGACTGGGGGCCCAAGCTTGCGGCCGCCGAGTTCACCGTCGAGGGCGAGCGCACGATCACCGTGAACGTCGACGGCTCACGCAGCGAGGCGGTCGGCCGGTACGCAGTCAGCAGCCTGCGGCGCCTGCGCGGCAGCGCCGCCCACGCCCTCACCCCTGAGGACCTCGGCGCCCTGGATCAACTGCTCGACGCCGACAGCCCCTTCAGCCTCTTGCGCCGCACCGATGTCGCGGTGCGCACCGAACGCACCGTGTGGGCCGCGCGGCGCGTCTGACCCGAGCATGTCGACGCGTCACCGGCCCGTACCGCCTAGTGGGCGCTGCCGACCGCGACGGCGCGGACGACGGCTGCCACGCCCGCTCGGTCGGTGGGCTGAGGGTCGACGGAGTTGTGGATGGAGAAGCCCTCCACCAGCGCGTCGAGCGCTCGCGCCGTCAGGGGGTCGAAGTGCCGGGCCAGGGACTGACGGCTGGCCCGCATCCAGGAGCGCACCACCTCGAGCAGTTCCGGGTGGCGGGCGGCGAACGCGTACAGCTCGTAGCTGAGCAGCAGGTTGCGGTCGGTGCCCCAGACCTTGCCGCAGATGATCTCGACGACGGCTTCCTGCGCCTCTTCGGGTGTGCGCGCCGCGGTCAGCAGCGCCCCGTAGCGCATGGACACGGACTCGGCGAGGCGGGTGAACGCCTCGGTGAGCAGGTGCTGCATGTCGTCGAAGTAGTAGGTGAGCGAGCCGAGCGGCACCCCGGCCGCCGTAGCGATCTTACGGAAGGTCACTTTGATGGCGCCGTGCTCGGCGATGACGTCGAGCGCCGCATCGAGGATGCGTTCACGCCGCCGGGGGTCGTTGGGGCCGCGGGTGCTGCCTGTCATCTCTGTCGTCTGCCTTCTTCTTCCCGTATCCGAGTGTGTACATTTGTACATACCCCGATGTCGGTCCTGTCGCCGACCCGAGCATTCTTCCGGATTCCGTGGAGCTTCCCCTTGATAGACCGCGCCGTGCGCCGACGCCGTCAGGCTCTGTATCTCTTCTTCTTCCTGCCGGGCATCTCCATGTCCTCCTGGGTCACGCGCACCCCTGACGTCCGCGATCAACTGGATGTGTCCACCGGACAGATGGGCCTTGTCCTGTTCGGCCTGTCCGTCGGCTCCATGGGCGGCATCCTGTGTTCCGGCCGCTTGGTCTCGAAGTTCGGCACCCGCCCCGTGATCGCGCTCGGCACCCTCCTGATCATCGCAAGCATGGCCGTGATCGGAGGCGGCAGTTCCGTACCGTCCGCGCCGATGGTCGCCGCCGGCCTGTGCCTGTTCGGGGCGGGAATGGGGGCCGGCGAGGTGGCCGTGAACGTGGACGGCGCCGACGTGGAACGCCTCACCGGCACGACCGTCCTGCCCACCCTGCACGGCTGCTTCAGCCTCGGCACCGTCATCGGCGGCCTTGCCGGCATGGTCGCCACCGCCGTCGGCTTCCCCGTCATGTGGCACCTGGTTGCCGTCGCCGCGGTCTCTGCGGGGATCTTGGTCTACGCCCTGCGTGCCGTCCCGGCCGGTATCGGGACCAGTGACACACTCCGCGCCGCGGGCACGGCCCAGCACACCGGACCCGCGGTGTGGAAGGACCGCAAGCTTCTGCTGATCGGCGGCATCGTCCTGGCCATGGCCCTGGCCGAGGGCGCCGCCAACGACTGGCTCCCCCTCCTCATGGTGGACGGCCACGGTCTGGACGCCGCACTCGGCTCGCTCGTCTTCGTGGGGTTCGCGGCCGCGATGACCGTGGGCCGTTTCAGCGGCACGTTCTTCCTCAACCGCTTCGGAAGGGCAGCCGTCGTCCGCGCCAGTGCCGTCTCCGGTGCCATCGGGCTCGTGCTGGTCATCTTCTCCGACAGCGCCGTGGTCGCCGCAGCAGCCGTACTGTTCTGGGGACTTGGGGCGTCACTGGGATTCCCCGTCGCTCTGTCCGCGGCAGGCGACTCGGGTCCGGATCAGACCGCGCGCGTGAGCCTGGTGGCGACGATCGGCTATGTCGCCTTCCTGGTGGGCCCGCCGGCCCTCGGATTCCTGGGCGACCACTACGGGCTGCGGTCCGCGATGGTGGTGGTCCTGGTGTTCGTCGCCGCGGCCATCGGCATCGCTCCCGCCGCCGGCACCCGCGCCCCCGCCGTGGCACACGGCGGCTCTCCCAAGGACACGCCGACCAGCAGCCCCGACGCCTCCACCTCGGCCGACCGTGGGCTTCAGTGACGCTGCGTCATGTGGGCGAGGGTCTGCTCGGCGCTGTCGGGGGCGAAGGCGCCGTCGATGCCCTCCGCCGCTCCTTCGGCGGCTTCGATGGAGCGCGGCATGAGGGCCTTCTCGTACGCGGTGACGGCCTGATCGATGCTGGGGCTGTCGATGATGGCCTGAGCGAGATCCGCGCCGTCGAGCATGGCGAGGTTGGCGCCCATTCCTGAGAAGGGGGACATCAGATGGGCGGCGTCTCCGAGGAGGGTGACGCCGGGCGTGTGGGGCCAGGTGTGCGGGACAGGAAGGGCGTACAGGGGGCGGTTCGTGAAGCCGGTGTCCGTGCCGGTGATGAAGCCGAGCAGGGCGGGGCTCCAGCCTGTGAACTCCTTGAGGAGCGCTTCGCGTACGGCGGCGGTGTCGGTGTCGGTGAGGTCGAGACCTGCCTGGCGGTGCCAGTTCTCGTCGGTGCGCATGCCGACGTAGATACGGATGTGTCCGCCGCTGTTGCGCTGGGCGACGAAGCCCAGGTTGTTGTCGAGGGCCATCATGGTGCCCGCGCCGGTGAGTTCGGCGAGGTGGGGGTGGCGGCGGTCGGCATCGCTGAGGCCGGTCTCGACGAAGGTGACGCCGGTGTAGACCGGCGTCGCGCCGGACAGCAGGCGGCGGACCTGCGACCAAGCGCCGTCGGCCCCGATGACGAGGTCGGCATCGGCGAACGTGTCGTCGTCGGCGAAATGGAGGCGGTGGGTGCCGTCGCCCAGGGGCTCGACGCGGGTGAGCTTGTGACCCCAGCGCACGGTGCCGGGCTTGAGGGAGTCGAGGAGGAGGTCGCGCAGTTGGCCGCGGTCGATCTCGGGGTTGCCCTCGGTGGTGTCGGCCTCTGGCGGGACCGCGTCGAACAGTATCCGGCCGTCCCGGCCGACCAGCCGCATCTGCTGCCCCTCAGGGCGGGCCGCAGCCAGGAATTCGTCCAGCAGTCCGGCTGCGCGCAGGGCGTGTTGACCGGATTCGGGATGCATGTCGAGGGTGCCGCCCTGGTCGCGAGCGGTGCGGGAGGCGTCGGCGTCGTGGACGGTGGCGGTGACGCCGTGCTCCTGCAGGATGCGGGCACAGGTCAGACCGCCGGGACCGGCCCCGATGATCGCGATGCGGGGTGCGGGAGTGGTGTTCATGGTGGTCCTCCGTTCGGGCGGCACCGTTCGTGCCGCACCGTTCGTGCGGCACAGCAGCGCCGCGCTGTGGTGTGGTGCCGTGTCGTGTCGTTCGGCGAGGTGTGCGCAGTGGCAGGGGTCAGCCGGCCGTGGCGGCGGGGGCGCTGTGGGGCTGTTCGGTGGCGGGCGGCGGGCCGGCCTTCTTCAGCGGGACCTCGATGACGCGGAGCGCGGCGACGAAGGCGAGAGCACACAGGACCGCCGCGATGAGGAAGATCTGGTGGGTGCCGTCGGTGACCGCGGTCAGGTAGGCGTCCTTGGCACCGGCGGGCAGCTTGGACAAGGCAGTTGAGTCGGTCGGAGTGCCGACGCCTGGCAGGTGGGACTGGACGGCGCTGGTGAACAGCGAGCCGAAGACCGCGATGCCGAGCGAGCCGCCCAGGGTGCGGAAGAGGTTCACCGAGCTCATCGCCGCGCCCATGTCACGCATGGCGACGCTGTTCTGCGCGACGGTGCTCGCCATCTGCAGGGTGAAGCCCAGACCGATGCCGACCAGGACCATGTAGAGCGCGGTCAGCAGCCGTGAGGTGTCGGTGTCCATGGTGGCAAGGAGTGCCAGGCCCGCGGTCAGGAACGCCGTACCGAGAACGGGGAAGATCTTGTACTTGCCGGTGGCGGACATGACCTTCCCCGCGAGGGTGGACACGATCACCACCGGGATCATCATGGGCAGCATCAGCAGCCCGGAGTTGGTGGCCGACGCGCCCTGGACGGTCTGCTGGAACAGCGGCAGGTAGAGCCCCGTGCCGAACATGACCACGCCCGCGGCCAGGATCATGGCCACCGCGAGCGGATAGTTGCGGTGACTTGTGAACACCGACGGGGGCAACATGGGCTCGTCGGCCCGCTTCTCCGTGCGGACGAACAGGGCGAGCCCGATCACGGCGACGGCCCCGAGGGCGAGTATCTGCCAGGAGCCCCATGTGTAGGTGGTGCCCGCCCAGGTGGCGGCAAGGACGATGGCGCCGATGGAGACCGTCAGCAGGGTGATCCCCGCCCAGTCGATCTTTGCCTTGATACGCCGGGCGGGCACGTGCAGCACCAGCCACAGCCACACCAGGGCGAGCAGGCCGAGCGGCAAGTTGATGTAGAAGGCCCAACGCCAGTCCCAGTGCCCGGTGATGAACCCGCCGAGGAGCGGGCCGCCGATGGTGCCGATGGCCATGACCGAGGCGGTCATGCCCTGATACTTGCCCCGCTCCCGGGGTGGTACTAGGGCGGCGATCAAGGTGAAGGCGCCCGCGCCGATGCCGCCGGCACCGATGCCCTGCAGGGCGCGGAAGGCGATGAGGCCGGTCATGGACTGTGCGGCGCCGCACAGCGCGGAGCCGACGATGAACACGGCGATCGAGGCCAGGTAGAGGGGCTTGCGGCCGAAGAGGTCGCCGAACTTGCCCCAGATCGGGGTGGTCACTGCGGTGACGAGCGTGTAGGCGGTCACGACCCAGGACATGTGCTCGAGCCCGCCCAGGTCACCGACGATCGTGGGCATCGCGGTGCCCACGACCATGTTGTCGAGCATGGCCAGGAGCATCGCGAGCATGACGCCGAGCAACACCCAGCGCACGTTCTTCGGCACGGCCACAGGGTCGGCTGCGGGGCCGGTGGCGGGGAGAGAGGCAGACGTGGACATGGCTGATCACCCCTTTCGGAGATGAAGAAGAGGAAAGGAACAGGAAGAGAGCGGGGCCGGGCGGTGCCTCACGGCCGACTGCTGCTCCAGAAGAGCACACCAACTCAATAAGTGCAACGACTCAACTTTTGAAGTTGAGCAACCGAGGAGTAGGGTGCTGGTATGACCGACACCGAGACCGGAGCCGCGCCGGCTCCGATGGGGCGCCGCGAGCGCAAAAAGGCCGCCACCCGCCAGGCCATCGCGGATGCGGCTTTGCGCCTGTTCCTGGAGCGTGGATACGACGATGTCGGTATCCGGGAGATCGCGGACGCCGCGGACGTGTCCACCACGACGCTGTTCAAGCACTTTCCGGTCAAGGAGGCCCTCGTCTTCGACGAGGACGCCGCACAGGAAGCCCGCCTGCTCGCCGCCGTACGCGAGCGGCCCCGAGGCCGGTCCATCCCGGCGGCGCTGTGCGAGCACGCCCTGCTCTATCGCATGGCGGCCGCTGACGGCGACGCCCGCTTCACCGCCTTCTTCGACCTGGTCAACAGCACGCCGGCCCTGCGTGACTACGTCCAGAACATGTGGTTGCGCCACTCCGCGGCCTTGGCGGGGGTCATCGCCGAGGAGAGCGGTCTGCCCGTGGACGATCCCGCCTGCACCGCCCTGGCCCACTTCGCTCTTGAAGCCCCCCGCGCCGCTCGCGGCCACGACGACCCCCGCGAGGCCGTCGCCCGCGCCTTCGACCTACTGGAGAACGGCTGGCGCGCCCTTGCCTGACGCCGAGGGTTTCAGGCCGCCGGAACGGTGGCCTCCCCTGCCGGGCCACTGTCCTCGGGCGAGTTTCCTTCCGGGCCCAGCGGGCGGCCCTCCCACACCAGTGCCTGCCAGCCCTCGTCGGGCGAACCCTCGAGGATGACCACGCCCGTGTTGGCCAGCGGGCGACCGGCCGAGTACGCCACGTCGACGTTGGCGGCCCGGGCGGCCACCCACATCCGGATCGCGGCACCGTGGCTGACCATGGCCACCGTCTCCACTCCCGTCGCGGCCGCATCGGCGACGACGGCATCGAAGCGCCCCAGCGCCTCCACGCCGGTCTCGCCACCGGGCATCCGGCGCTCGGTGTCGCCCCCGGACCAGGCGAAGGCGGTGGCGAGGTAAAGGGCGGCGGCCTCGTCGTCGCCGCGCATCTCCAGGTCTCCGGCGATCAGCTCCCGGATCCCGTCCCGTATCTGGACCTCCAGCCCTGTCGCGGCGGCCAGAGGCGCGGCGGTCAGCTGGGTGCGCTGCAACGTGGAGGCGTACAGCGCATCGATCTTCTCCGCCGCCAGGGCGTCCGGCAGCGCGGCCGCCTGGTCCTGCCCCAGCGGCGTCAGACCCGGGCCCGGCGCCCCGGTGTCCAGGAGGTGCTTGAGGTTGGACGGGGTCTGGCCGTGACGTATGAGCAGCAGGCGCATTGCGGGGACTACCTCCACTGGACGGAACAAGCCCTTCCACTCTGCCATCAATGCCCCCCGGCCCTGCGCTCGGCCACGGCCGTAGCCGATTCCCACAGCGGTGGGCCGGGGCCGGGAGGCCCACAGCCACCCCGCCCCACCCCCCGCAACCACCCCCGGGGCCGCGCCCCGCCCCGCGGCCCCACGACACGGTCTAAACCGATCCCCCGC